>SLAN01000091.1 GCA_007126865.1 Spirochaetales bacterium
CATCCGGATTCGCGACGCTCGCGATCGAGGTCATCTGGACGCGACTCTTCTCTCAGGTGCTCCAGAACTCCGCGTACACGTACGCCATCGTGCTGTCGACATTCCTCCTCGCGCTCGCGGCGGGCTCCGTGCTTGCCTCCGTTCTCGCCCGGTTCACGCGGTTGCATGACACGGTGGTACTCACCGTACTGCTCGTCCTCGCAGCGGGAGCAACGGCATTGAGCCCGTGGCTCTTCTTTCGTGCGACAGACGGTTTCGGGTATGTGGGAGCGCAAACCGGCTGGTCCGGCTATGTACCCGCCGTGATTTCGGTGGCGGTACTCGTCATGTTCGTCCCCGGCGTTCTGCTCGGAGCGGTCCTGCCGTACCTCATGCGGCTGCTTCAACGGTGGAATAGCGCGGCGGGCGACGCGATCGGCCGGTTGGTATCGGCGGATACGGTGGGCGCGATTGTCGGTTCGCTCGCGGCTGGATTCGTGCTCCTGCCGCTGTTCGGATCGTGGCGAAGCCTGACGATGCTCGCGGCGGTCTATCCGGCAATTCTCGCGTTCCTCGCCGTCGCCGCTCGATTTCCCTCCCGATGGACGTTTGCCACGAGCGCGGCGCTGCTCGCGGTCGCGCTGCTCGCGGTGAATCCGCATGCCCTCGGCCGCTATCACTTCGGGGCGCGGGAGAACGATACGCTCGTGGAAGGAATCGAAGGAACGCACGCCACCGCGGCGGCGGTCGATACCGCCGCGGGCAACCGGGTCATCCGGGTCAACAACTTCTATACGCTCGGAAGCACGGGTGCGTTGCATTCGGAGCAAAATCAATCGGTAATTCCACTGCTGCTCCATCCGGCGGCGCGAGATGTCTTCTACCTCGGCGTCGGCACGGGAATCACCGCCGGAGCCGCTCTCTCCTTTCCTGTCGAAACGCTCGTTGCGTGCGAAATTCTTCCCGAAGTTGTCTCGCTCTCGCAGTCGCACTTCGGACCGTGGAATAACGGACTGTTCAGCGACGATCGCGCGACAGTCCACGCCGAGGACGGACGCATCTGCCTGAGCCGCAGCTCGCAGACCTACGATCTGATCGTAAGCGATCTGTTCACGCCGTGGAGACACGGTATCGGTAACCTCTACACCCTCGACCACTACCGCATCGGCTATGAGCGTCTGAACGACGGCGGCATGTACGTGCAGTGGGTACCGCTCTACCAGGTTTCGGAGCTGGAGCTCGGCATGATCGCGCGAACCATGGATGAAGTGTTCCCCGAGGTCAGAATGTGGCGCGGCGATCACTACACATCGCGTTCGATTGTGGCGCTTGTGGGGCATCGTAACCCGCAACCGATCGATATCGACGCGATAGCCGACCGTGCGAATCGAGTGCTCGGCAGCGAGTCGGGCGCGTATTCACAGGCGATGGTATTGCGACACTACGTCGGCAACGTGACCGAAGCGGGCGTGTTCGCGGACTATCCGGTCAACACGGATAACTATCCGCACATCGAGTACACGGCGCCGCGAACGCACCGCGACGAGGCGGCCGGTGACGCCCACTTTCTGACCGGAAACCGGCGTGAGCTGATGTACCAGTCGCTTCGGGATGCACTCCCCGCCGATCGCGATCCCGCGCTATCTCTCCTCACCGACCGGCAACTCGGATACGTTGCCGCAGGCCACAGCTTCTCCCGCTATTCGTACTTCACCGGCACCGGCCGCGCTCACGCCGCCGCGCCCCATCGTGACGACTTCAGGTCGAGATCGCCGATCGCCGAACGGGAGGTGCTGACCCCGGCGCACTATCTCGAACGCGATCTATGAGTTTGTCCGACAGACTCCCGGTCAGCTCCACAACGAACGGAGATGCTCGAGAAACGCCTCTTCGGTCCGGTCGCGATATCCGTCCATCAGACTGACCTGTTCGAGCCGCTCCAGTACGAACGCCCGCGCCTCCGACCGGGTCACCCGCCGTGCCTGCGCATCGAGATCGTCGCCGGACCGGCAGCGGGCAACGAAACGATCGAGCGACTCGTCGAGATCGTCGAAGCCGAAGACCGAACGGAGCTCCTCGATGCCGGCGATCTCGCCGTCGGTTACCCACCCTTCGGCTTGTACGAGACGGCGAAGCGCCCCGGCGAAGACGGTCCGCTCGTCGCGGTCAAGATCGTGCACAGTCATAGCGATCTTTGATTATGATGCAGAACCGATCGGAAGTCGAATACGCTCGCGAAACGCGGCGCCGAGTTTTTCCTCTATTTCGTCCCGGCAAACCGAAGAGAGAAGCTCGCGTCGAAAGTCGTCGCTGCGGCAGAGGCAGGCGAGGGTCGAGATAATCTTGAGGTAGTCCATCTGCTGGTCGGGATGATTTGCGACGATGAAGAGAAGGTGGACCGGCAGATCATCGGGGGCGTCGTAGTCGATGCCGCTTCGCGAGACGCCGAGTGCCACATAGGAGTCTTCGACCGCCGGTGTACGACCGTGGGCGACCGCGACACCGTGACCGAATCCGGTCGAGAGCTCGAGCTCGCGACGAATAACGATCTGCGCAAACTCTTCGAGATCGAGTCCATCGATCTGTTGAAAGACGGGCGCACGGAGAACGACCTCGCGAATCGCGTCGTACTTGTTCTCGCTTTCGAGCTGCCAGACTACACTACCGGCTCGAAAGAAGCGGTCTCCCACATCAACCGGCCCCATTAGCGAACCCTTCTAACCTCTTTTGCATGCATTCGTCAACCTATCGTTGTAACGAAGCATTTCTCTCAAAACCTCATTGTGAACGTACACGCTCTATTCCATTTAGGCAAGCCGAAACGCACCGCAGCGCCGGCGGTTCTGAGAACGGCTCGCCTCCGCCTCTCCACCGACGAAGCGCCCCCGCCGGCACCCCGCACGCTGTCCACTCCCGCTCGATTCTGGTACCGTCGACCCACGGAGAAATCGATGCGAATTGAGTGCGCCGTTCGCCCCGGCATTCCCGACGGCCGTTCCGCGGCGGTCACGCGAGAGCTGCGAAAGCTCGAGCCGGCCGTGCGCGCGACGGTAATCGACGTATATCTGATTGATGGAAGGTTCGATGCCGGCCGCACCGCCGAGCTGCTCGGCGACTCGGTGGCCAACGTCGTCACGATCGACGGAAGCGCTCGCGATTGCATCGATCCGGAGTGGACCCACGCGGTGGAGATCACGGTCAAACCGGGCGTCACCGACCCGGTCGCGCAGACGGTCGATTCGGTACTCGCACCGATCGCCGATTTTGACCCGACCCGGGCTCAAACAGCCCGCCAGATCGTCTTTCACGCCCCCACCCTCTCTACTAGTCAAGTATCGGCACTCTCGAAGGAGCTCTATAATCCGCTTATACAGCATGCCACACTGATCGCGCGAATTCAGGGTGATGTAAACAGCCGCGCCGGCGTGTCGCCCGCGGGCGATCGCCCGGCAACCGCCCCGAACGCGGGCGTACCTCCCCCCGG
>SLAN01000334.1 GCA_007126865.1 Spirochaetales bacterium
AGGTTTGGGACGACATACAGCAATTGAAGCCACGGATCGACTCGTTTCAGGTGTTCACCGCCGATACACTGGAGGAGCTCTTTTTCGAAGGTCCCGACGAGGCGCGACTCTCCGATAGTCAGGCTCTCCGTGCGAGAAGCGATACGGTCAGTCGCGATTCCAGCGGCGGCCGCAGTTTCCTGCGAATTCGTACCGATGTGGAAGGTGGTACCGGGCGTCCGATCATCACCGTTCTCAGTGTCTTCCTTCCGGAAGCCTTCGATACCGCCGCCGATCAGCTATCGCGCGGCCTTGAGACGTTTGCGCAGATCGAGGAGCTACGCGGTGTCTTTCTTACCGCGATTTTCCTGTTCTACGTGGTTTTCGCCACGCCGATACTCCTGCTTGCGGTGCTCGTAAGCTTCCTCCTGAGCGACGAGATAATTCGTCCGTTGGTCAATCTCGAGGAAGCGACGCGTAGAGTCGCGGAGGGCGATTTCTCTTTTCGCATTCTGACCCGTTCGAACGACGATGTCGGAATGCTGGTGCAGAGTTTCAATCGCATGATCAGCGAGCTCGATCGCAGCCGCAAGAAGATGATTCAGACCGAGAAGATAGCCGCCTGGCAGGAGATCGCACAACGACTCGCACACGAGATCAAGAATCCGTTGACACCGATCCGTCTGTCGGCGGAGCGGCTGCGCCGCAAGTATCGCGATCTCGGCGACGATCCGGAGCAGTTCGGTCGTGTGCTCGAACGCTCGGTGGACAATATTCTCCGCGAGGTGAACGGGCTCAACGAGCTTCTCGGAGAGTTCAGCAGCTTCTCGCGTATGCCGGCGCCGCAACCGGCGCCGGTAAAGATCCACGGCCTCGTTGCCGAGGTCGCCGGCAGCTATTCGGGCGACGGAACGGCGGTCGTGCGATACGACGATGTCGATGCCGAGCTCGAGGTGCCGGTGGATGTTGCGCAGATAAAGCAGGTGCTCGCGAACCTGTTTAAGAACGCAATCGAGGCGACCGGTGGAGAAGTCACGATTGTCGTGCGCAGCGACCTTGTAAAACGGGGTAATAGCCGCTACTGTCGCCTGCAGGTACGGGATAACGGTCCGGGCATCGACGAAGCAGACCAGGCGGAGATCTTCAATCCGTACTACACGACGAAGCGACACGGAACCGGTCTCGGTCTCGCGATCATCGAGCGTATCGTGTTCGATCATCAGGGCCAGATCTGGTTCGAGAGCGTTGTTGGAACCGGCACTACGTTTTTCATCGATCTGCCGCTCAGCCGTGATGAGAAGCGTTAGGGAGCTGTTCGACCGTACGAGGAAGGAGTATGAGCCGGGTTCTTGTAGTCGACGATGAACAGGGTATACGCGACATCCTGCAGGACATTCTCGAGGACGAGGGGTATACCGTATTCGTTGCCGAAGACGGATTCGAGGGGCTGAGCGTACTCAAGACCGAACCGATCGATGTCGTCCTGCTCGATATCTGGCTTCCGAACAAAGGGGGAATGGATGTTCTCGCCGAAATCAAGGAGGAGTATCCGGAGACCGAGGTAATCATGATTACCGGTCATGGGTCGATCGACCTCGCCGTGAAAGCGGTAAAAGCGGGGGCATTCGATTTCGTCGAGAAGCCGTTGAGCCTCGATCGGGTTACGACGCTCGTGCGTAACGCGGACAAGATGGAGCAGCTGCGACGGGAGAACCGGGAGCTTCGCGACTCCATTGCTCCGGTGGAACCGCTCGTCGGTGAGAGTGCTGTCATGGAGGACGTCAAGGCGCGAATCGAGCAGAGCTCGGCATCCGATGCACGTATCCTGATTACCGGCGAGAACGGCACTGGTAAGGAGCTCGTCGCCCGCGAGATCCATCGGCGGAGCAGGCGACGTTCCGGACCGTTCATCGCGGTCAATTGCGCAGCAATTCCCGATACGCTGTTGGAGAGCGAGCTCTTCGGACACGAGAAGGGAGCGTTCACCGGAGCGGTGAGCCAGCGCCGCGGGAAGTTCGAGCTGGCGCACGGCGGAACGCTCTTTCTCGACGAAGTCGCCGATATGAGCTTGAGTGCACAGGCGAAGGTGCTGCGCGTTACTCAGGAGCTCGCCTTCGAGCGGGTTGGGGGTCACGAGACGCTGGAAGTAGATGTGCGGATTATCGCGGCGACGAATAAGGATATTCAGTCGGAGATCTCGGAGAAGAGCTTTCGTGAAGACCTCTATTTTCGTCTGAACGTTATCCCGCTCCATATGCCGCCTCTTCGAGACCGCACCGATGATATACCGCTCCTTGCATCACACTTTCTCAAAGATCTCAACGACTCCGACGATCCGGTTAAGCGGCTCGACTCGGCGGCCGTTGAGCGACTCCAGCGGTACGATTGGCCGGGGAACATTCGAGAATTGAAAAATCTCGTGGAACGGATTATCATCATGACCGACGATCAGGTTGTTGGAGCCGACGCGATTGAGAACCTGCTTGGTCAGGCTGGGGGGCGCCGGAAATCCGACATATTCGACGAGTTCGACGGTAAGAGTTTAGGGGATGCTCGTGACGAGTTCGAGCGGCGCTATCTCGAGCGCAAACTCGCCGAGCATGACTACAACATAACCCGAACTGCGCAGACGCTCGGAATCTATCCGAGCAATCTGCATGGGAAAATAAAGAAGTTTGGGATACGGATTGAGCGATGAAGAATCTGACTGCGCGCCAGAATCAGGTGCTCACGTATATCGCGGATTATATTCGATCTCACAACTACCCGCCTACCATTCGCGAGATTTCGGAATATCTCGGTATTTCGGTGAAAGGAGCGTACGATCACGTAAAGGCGCTCCAGAAGAAGGGCCGAATTCAGTGCAACGACAATCGTTCTCGAACGATCGAGCTTGTTCAGCATGACGAACAGGTGGAGGACGAGGAGCAGCCGCGCGTGATCGATGTCCCGCTACTGGGCAATGTGGCGGCCGGTGTCCCACTGCTTTCCGAAGAGAACTTCGAGGGCGCTATCAGCGTTCCCGCCGACATGCTCACCAACGGTCGCCATTTCGCGTTGAACGTCAGCGGTGAAAGTATGATCGACGCGGGGATATTCTCCGGTGACATCGGTATCTTCGTCCAGCAACCGACGGCGGACAACGGTGAGATCGTGGTGGCAATGGTCGACGATGCGGTCACGCTGAAGCGGTTCTACAAGGAGAAGAACCGTATCCGCCTACAGCCCGAGAACGACGCGTTTCGCCCCATCTACTCTCAGAACGTCCGGGTACTCGGTAAGCTCGTGCATCTGCTGCGCTCGTATGTCTGACAGGCGACGAACGAAGACATCCGCCGGGGTGCTGCTGCTGCTCGGGCCCGAGATCGGCGAGAAACGCAAGGAGTTGCAGAACCTCATGGACTCGGTGACCTCCAAGGGAGGTGAGGTTCACCGCTACTACGCCTTTGACTGTGAAATCCTCG
>SLAN01000056.1 GCA_007126865.1 Spirochaetales bacterium
ACCGCCGGCGAAGGCGCCTACGCACTCGCCGTCGGTCGGGGCAGGCTGGACCGCGAAGCCGCCGCGTTGACCGATTTCGAGGAGCTGTTCGTCGCAACGCCGTACGACCGAGGCAACCACTACGGAGGGCGCATGGTGTTCGACGGCGACGGATATCTCTATATAACCTCCGGAGACCGGCAGGCGCCGCACCATCTCCAGGAGAACCATCCTTCCCAGGATCTGCAGAGCTACCACGGCAAGACGATCCGCCTGCACGACGACGGGAGCATCCCCGACGACAACCCGTTCGTCGGCGATCCGGACGCTCTCGACGCCATCTATACCTACGGTCACCGCAACCATCAGGGCATGGCCATACATCCGGGAACCGGACGCATCTGGCAGAATGAGCACGGAGAGAACGACGGCGACGAAATCAACGTGCTCGATATTGTCGGCGGTGCGGCAGCCGGGGCGAACTACGGCTGGCCGATCGCTACCTACGGTCGCGACTACCGCGACGGCTCGGAGATCGGCGTGCTCCGGCCGGAGAATCCGGACACGATCGACCCGGTCTACTGGTGGCAGGAAGGCGACGACGGCGGCTTCCCTCCGTCGGGTATGGCGTTCTACCGCGGCGAGCCGTTTGCCGGCTGGGAGGGAGACATGCTGATGGGCAACCTCGCCGATCAGTACCTGGCACGCTTCGAGATGGACGGAGAGACAATCGTAGCCGCGCACCGCCTGCTCGAGGGGCTCGGCCGGCGGATCCGCGATGTGCGGGTCCACCCGGAGAGCGGTCGTCCGGTACCCGCTACAGGGAGAAACCCCGGCTCCGCAACGTCGCGAGATAATGGTCGGAGAGAAAGCCGAGCGACCGGGTGGCCAGCTCGAACGAGTGTGAGAGCTCGAGCAGCACGTCCTGGTCCTCCACATCGCGCCGCTCGGCGATGCGCGCGGCCTCCCGGTAGTAGTGCCGGCCGCACTCCCGATAGTCCTTCGCACTCGCCCGACCGCGTGTCGGCGGGCGAAAGTGGCGTCCGGTCACTCGATCGAACCGCAGCCGCTCGCCGTAGATGCCGTTCATGAAGAGACAGACGTCGGCGACTCGCTTGAAAAGGACGAAGCGCTCGCTCTCTCCGACATAGCGGCTATACTCGAGCATCGATTCGATATCGAGGGTGTTCAGCCGCATTCGGCGGAAAATACCGCGGCGCACCTCCATGAGCCTGCTGTACTGATTCACGCGGATGAACGATGCGAGCATCAGGGCGAGGTAGTCCAGGAGTCCCTCGTCGTCGAGCAGCGCGATAAGCTGCGGTGTATCGAAGATTATGGACATACGCGATGTCGCAAGCTCGTACGACCAGGCACGAGTTGCGAGGTCTTCACGCTCACGTACCAACATCGTCAGAAAAAAGAGATAGGGGGAGACGGCGAGCACGTCGTCGCGATCGTCGAGCAGCCGGTCGGAGAAACGACGATCGCGAATTCGCCGCTGAACGGCCGCACGGTCGCCGCGCAGGCGTTTTGGGTCCACCGGCTCGTCGCCGGCGTATCTCGCGAGCATCTGCAGATCATCGTGGCTGAGGTTATCGATCAGCATAGCAACCGCCCACTCGCGTACCATTGTGCAGGTCGACGGCCCGGCGGCGCAAGGCATCCATTGCGGACTCATCGTTCACGAGCATCGCACAGCAGCCCGCCGGAAAGCACATGTGTGGCTGTCTGCTATACGATCTCGGCGGTCGTTTCACCGCGAATTCGATCGAGTGTGGCACGCTCGATACGTCCCGGTTTCCAGTCGAGACAGTTCGCCGTGCCGGCCGCCACCCCTTCGATCACCGCCCGGGCGAAGAGATCGTCGTCGTCGAGCACTTTCCGCCGATCGCCTCGCGACCCGCTGCTGTGATCGGCGGTAGCGAGCACCGAGAGGATGCCGGATGTGACCGAGTCACCGCTTCCGATCGGATTCACGGCGTTGACCGCAGGCGGGCGAACGAGCAGTGAAACCCGTCCGTTCGTCGCCTCGGTCGGCTCGCCTCCGCGGGTGATCACACTCCAGCGGATACCGAAACGCTCGGAGAGCGCATCGCACGCTCGCCGGCGCTCGGCGGGAGTTCCGACCGCACATCCGGAGAGCTCACCGAGCTCGTGCTCGTTAATCTTGAGAATCTCCGGCTGCGCTTCGAGCGCGCGACGGCCGTGATCGCGATAGCTGTCGACGATTACGATCGCCCCTCGCTCGCGCGCGCTCCGGGCAAATTCGAGGTAGCAATCGGGATCTTCGCCCACCATCGCCGTACCGGAAACCGAAAGGAACGACGCCGACGCGATATGCCGGTGAAACCGCCGATGGTACTCCGCCCGTTCGGCCCCGGTTATCGCCGGGGCAGGCTCGACCAGCTCGGTCATTCGCCCGGAAGACTCGATGAGTGTGACTGCCATGCGAGACTCACCGGCGATTTCGACAAAATCGGCATCGACTCCGTCAGCCCGGCACCCGTCGGCGAAGCGCGTGCCGGTACCGCCGCCAACGTACGCGAGAAGCTTGTGTTCGATACCGTACAGGGCGAGCACCCGGCTGACATTGCTTCCCTTACCCGCCGGCGATTCGTAGAGCTCACCGACGCGATTGACCGCACCTACGGTGAGCGTGTCGAAGAAGTACGTCTTCTGCCAGGTGCTGTTCTGTCCGATTACCACGATCATGCCGGTCTATACGGATACCACGGGAAACCAGTCTGCGCAACGGACACCTCTACGCGTAACTGCACCCGCCCGGATCGCCCGGTTATTGCCTCCGGCAGTCACTCGGACGCGCTCTCGTAGCGGTATCCGCCCGGGTCGCTCTCCAGCTCGACTCCGAGCCCCATGACCATCCGGTTCACGAAGTTGAAGTAGGAGATAACGAGCGTCGCATCGAGAATGCCGCGATCATCGAGGCCGACTGCCCGCAGATGGTCGACCCAGTAATCGTCGGCCGACGCCTTCTGCGGATCGGCAGTCAACCCGCGGGCGTACTCGAACAGCGCCTTCAGGCGATCGTCGAGACCGGCGGCATATGCGTCGAGACGCGCTATGGCCATGGCCTCGTACTCCGGCCAGAAATGTTTCAGCGCCTCGAGATGGTGTTCACGGCAGTACTCGCAGCCATTGGTCACCGATACCACGACCGCCATCATCTCGCGCTCCGCTCTCGAGAGGGGCGACCGCGAGAACATGATCTTCATGTAGAGATCCATGTGGGCGGGTATTGTCGGCGGATTAAGGCTCTGAAGCTTGTGTACCTCCGCCAGCTTCCCCCGCGAGGAGGCCAGTGAGTCGTAGATCTCTTTCAGCCCGCTATCGGCTTCCGACGGTTCGATAATGCGAATACGTGCCATGTCTGCTCCCAGGCGACCGTACGACATGAGCGGGAGGTCGGGCAAGCACGAGCACGGCCCGCGTCCGAACCTTGACATATAGTGATCGAGCGGACAAATATTGAAATCTATAAGGATTGGGGTAGTGCACGTGAGAACGGCTAATCGAAAGCAGGCATCGAGCTCAACGGCGTTGAAAGCATTGCGAGCGCTGGAGGTGGTGGCCGAGTCAAGCGAGCCGGTAAGCGTCGCACATGTTGCCGACCGGCTCGAGGAAGAACGGATTACCGCCTACCGGATGCTCGTGACGCTGGACGAGGCAGGCTACGTCGTTCGCGACGATGCTTCGAAGCGCTATACGCTCAGCTACAAGGTCGTGTCGCTCAGCCGGAACCTTCTCGCAGAAAACGAGATCTCGAAGCTTATACAGGAAACGCTGAGAAGAATCATGACGCTGACCGGCGAGACGTTGCACTATTCGGTACTCGACGGCTTCGAAGCAGTGCTGGTCTACCGGGTCAAGGGGACGCAGCTGGTTGGCGTGGACTTTCAGATCGGCGACCGTTCTCCACTGAACTGCACATCGATCGGTAAAGTACTCCTCGCCTATCAGAGCGAGGAGTTTTTCGAGCGCTTTGTCGAGCATGGACTTCCCAGGAAGACCGACCGGACTATCGTGGACCCCGACAGCTTGCGCGCCGAGCTCGATCGGGTGCGCGCGCAGGGCTACGCCCTCGACGAGAAGGAATTCGCCTCGAATATGCGCTGCATTGCCGTACCGGTATTCGCCGGCGGTGGGCAGGTGAACGCCGGTATCAGCATCTCGGGCCCCGATTCCCGCTTTTCGCGCACCTATCTTCTCAAGCTCCGCGATCCGGTGATAGAGGCTGCGAACGAGCTCTCCCGCCGCCTCGGCGGGCTGCCGTGGAGCTGAACGCGGACAGTCACAGCTGTCACAACTCCGGAAACCTCCCGAATTACTCATAGGCAAAGCTCCGGTCGTTCGGAGATGAAGACACCCTTGCTTCAACGGTATTCTCCCGCCATTTTCTCAACCCGGCCGGGACGAAATTCGTTGACAAGCGGTCAATCTCGCCACACAATACAAATATAGTAATACGAGTACGAATATTGAACGATTAGTTGCGACCCGCAATCGCCACGAGGAGGGTGCCATGAAAATGCTTATAGACAGTAAATGGGTTGACGCCAAATCGGGCAAAACCCGCGATATACTCGCCCCGGCGGACGGCACGAAGATCGATACCGTTCCCGAGGGAGCGGCGGCGGATGCAGAGAGCGCGATCGGAGCAGCGGTCGCCGCGAAGCGCAGAATGCGCGCCTTCCCGGCGCATGCACGCGCACGCGTGCTGATAGACGTGGCGGCTCGCATGGAGAGGGAATGCGAGGAGCTCGCGCCGCTGCTGGCTCGGGAGAACGGCAAACCGGTGAACCAGACCCGGGAAGAGGTCTACGCCGCCGCGAGAATCTTCCGCGGCTTCGGTGAAGAGGCAAAGCGCCTGTTCGGCCGCACCTCGCCGCTCGATAACGTTCCCGGCATGGAGAACCACTTTGCAATGACGATCCGCGAACCGGTCGGAGTGGTTGGAGCAATCGTTCCGTTCAACTATCCGGTCGAGCTCTACGCGCACAAGGCTGCTCCGGCGATCGCCGGAGGTAACGCGACGGTCGTGAAACCGCCGAACGACTGCCCGCTCACGCTGCTTAGAATCGCGCAGATGATCGAAGAAGCCGGCCTGCCGCGCGGCGGGCATCAGATGATCACCGGCGCCGGATCGGAGATCGGCACCGTGCTCGCCGATAGCGAACACGTTGACCTGATTACGCTGACAGGCAGCACCCGCGTCGGACAGGACATCTCGAAACGGGCATCGAAATCGCTGAAGAAGGTCCTGCTCGAGCTCGGCGGAAACGATCCGTGCATTATCTTTGAAGATGCAGATCTCGACCGGGCCGCCGAAGCGATAATCGCCGGCCGGCTCGCGCGCGGAAACGGACAGATCTGCTGCGCGGTCAAGCGCGTCTATGCGCACGAATCGATCGCCGAACGTTTCGCGGAGACCCTGGCGAGAAAGACCCGCGAGCTCAAGGTCGGCGATCCGCTGCTCGAAGATACCGACGTGGGTCCGTTGATTACCGAAGATGCAGCGAAAACGGTGGAGGCCGCGATACAGGATGCGGTCAAGCGCGGGGCAACCGTCCGCGCCGGCGGCACGCGAACCGGCACATTTATCGATCCGACGGTGATGACCGGCGTCGCGGCCGACTCGCTGGTACTCACCGAGGAGACATTCGGCCCGGTTATTCCAATCGTGCCGTTCAACACCATCGATGAGGCGGTCGAGATGGCAAACGACAGCGATTTCGGCCTGCAGGGGGCGGTGTTCACCAACGACATTTCCACCGCGATGAATGTCGCGCACCGACTCGAGTGCGGCGGCGTGGTCGTGAACTGGTCGTCTGCGGTACGCGTGGAGAATCTGCCGTTCGGCGGAAGGAAACTCACCGGACACGGGGCGGAGAGCATCCACGATACGCTACTCGAGATGACCGAAGTGAAAACGATAATACTTCACGACGCGCTCGCGACGTATAACGCGAGCCGGAGGGAGTAATGGAATCGTCCGGAGAACAATCCGGAAGGAGGTAAGGTATCATGCGTACGATACGTGTTTTGTCTGTGGTAGCGGCGTTTCTGCTGCTACTGACCCCGGCACTCTTCGCCGGAGGAGCGGCCGAAGAGCCGGAAGTAGAGGAGCTGAATGTCGGGCTGCTTGCTCGGGGCATATCCGACGCTCTGCTTCCGTTCCTCGACGACTTCGAGGCGGAAACCGGTGTAACGGTGAATATCGAGCAGCATGCATTCGACGCGCTTCGCGACCGAATGATGCTCGAGTTCGCCGCGAATTCGGGCTACTTCGATATCGTCTATTCCTCGCCGGGCTTCCTCGGTGAGCTCGTCGACGGAGGGCACATTCTCGACCTCCGCGATATGATGGCCGAGCACGGCTTCCAGCGGGACGATTTCCTGCCGGCGGCGATCGAGATTAACCGGTACGAGGACGGTGACGAGATCTGGGGTTTCCCGTATCTCGCCGACACGAGTATACTGCTGTATCGGCAGGATCTCTTTAACGATCCCGACGAACGGGCCGCTTTCGAGGAGGAGTACGGCTACGAGTTGCCGATCCCCTCGATCGACGATCCGTTCACCACGCAGGAGTTCCTCGACGTGGCGACGTTCTTCACGCGCGACGATATGTACGGTTTCGTCTATCCGCAGACCGGAGTTGCGTACGGCAACCTGCACGTTCTGCCGTGGGTCTGGACTTTCGGCGGCGCCTATTACGACGAGAACTACAACGCGACGCTCGACAGCCCCGAAGTCGTAGAGGCGATCGAGTTCCTGCATGCCCTGCAGGATACGCAGCCCGAAGGTGTGCTTGGCTATGACTATGGTGATCACCTCCCGTGGTTCTGGGAAGGGAACGCCGCAATGACGATCGGATGGTTCCACATGGGCATTGATTCCAACGACCCGGATACCGCCGATGTCGCCGGCAACGTCGGGTATGCCCCGGTGCCATACCATCCGGATTCCGGACTCGATCACGGCTATGCGATACTCGGCGGCGGCGGTGTCGCGATTACCGCCGACTCCCGTGCCCCTGAAGTGGCATTCGAATATCTGAACTGGATGTTCGGGGATACCGAACGTGCACTCGAATGGTATCTCGACGGCGGCGGCGCGACGAGACCGGAGATCTACGAGCACCCGCGCGTATACGAGGAGTTCCCGTGGGCGGAAGACTTCTTCCCGGTCGCCAACTACTCGCTCGAGAACATAGCCCGCCAGCGACCAACGCTGCCGAACTCGCACGAGATCTTCGAGGTCATCTCGGAGATGTGGCACAGCGTCGCGCTCGGTGACATTTCACCGCAAGAAGGTGTCGAATGGGCTCATGAACAGATCGACGATCTGCTTGCGCAGTTTCGCTGATAAGGAGTCATAATCACCGACTATGGCACGTGATACGAAAGCGGCATTTGCGTACATCGGACCGGCAATGTTCGTGCTGCTTATCGTGGCGGCGCTACCCCTCGGGGTAGCGCTTGCCACGAGCACGACGAACTGGCACCTGCACCGGGCCGCACAGCGGGAGTTCATCGGACTGGCGAACTATATTCGCCTCTTCGAAGACCCACGGTTCATCTACAGCCTGCAAGTTACGCTGCTGTATACAGCGGTTTCGGTCGGGGTTTCGATGATCGGCGGCTTCGTGCTCGCTCTGATGATGCGCCGAACCTTCCCCGGCCGAAATCTCGTCAGGGCACTACTGACGATCCCGCTGATCATGACACCGGTCGTATCGGCGACCATGTATCGCGTGTTCTTCTACGATGCCGACCGCGGGCTGTTCAACTGGATTCTGGGCACGCTCGGACTTCCGACCCCGGTCTGGGTAGCGTCGTGGCCGATGGCCTTCTACGCTATCTGCATCATCCAGATCTGGTTCATGACTCCGTTCGTCTTCCTCGTCTGCGACGCGGCGATGGAGAGCCTGCCCCGCGAGCCGTTCGACGCCGCCAAGATCGACGGCGCAGGCTATCTCCAGCGCATAATTCGACTCGTGATTCCGATGATGCGCGATACGCTCATCTTCGCGCTTATCTTCCGAATTACGATCGACTACCGGATGTTCGATACGATTTACGTGACCACACGCGGTGGTCCGGCGCGATACACCGAGGTCATGAGCGTCTGGGTATATAATCGCGCCCTGCGCAGCTTCGATGTCGGTTACGCGAACGCCGGCTCGGTTGTCATGGCGCTCGTCGTCGCGCTCATCTGCCTGGGACTGATGCTCTACAATTACCGACGCCGGGAGGCTGTGTCATGAGCGAGCAGGTACGTTCGGTCCAACGCACACGCTTCATTGCCCCACGGGTAGAACGCTCTCTCATCACCGCCGGCCATGCCCTGTTGGTCGTCGCAACACTGGTCGCCGCCCTCTTTCCGCTCTTCTGGGTCCTGCTCGGCTCGTTCAAGCTGCCGGCCGACGTCATGCGCCTTCCGCCGGTGATCGTCTTCGAACCGACGATTGCCAACTACCTGACCGTAATCCGCGACCGGTTCGTCTTCTTTTTCGAGAACAGCGTGGTAATCAGCGGCGGGTCGGTGCTGTTAACGATTATCGTCGGCGTTCCGGCAGCGTACGGCCTTTCCCGACTGCGGATTCGCTTCAAGAAGACACTGATGCTGCTGATTCTGTCGGTGCGCTTCGCCCCCTACATCATCTTCGCCCTTCCGCTCTTCCTAATCATGTCGGAGCTCGGACTCATCGGGCATCGACCGTCCCTGGTGATCGTATACACGATTATCAACCTGCCGGTGGTGATCTGGCTCATGCGCGCGTTTTTCGACGACATTCCGACCGAGCTGGATGAGGCGGCCGCAATCGACGGGGCCTCACGCTTCCGAACCTTCATGAGCATACTCGTACCGTGCGCACGACCCGGCATTGCGACGGTGACGATCCTGTCGTTTATCTTCGCGTGGAACGAGTACCTGTTCGCACTCATTCTCTCGGGCCGTGACTCTCAGACACTGACCGTCGGTCTTACCCGCTTCCTCGGCGGTATGGAAGATGCGATACGCTGGGGTCAACTCTCCGCATGGTCGGTTTCGATCGTCGCCCCGATCGTGATCCTCGCGCTTCTCGTGAACCGCCACCTGCGCCGCGGATTCACCGGCGGACTCGGTTGAGACTCCGCCGGGCTTCACTGACGTTTCTCGCCTCGGAGCGCTCACAGGCGGCCCTCTTGCCGCGGCGGTGAAGTTCTCTCCTCGCAGCGCTCACCCGCTCCGGGCGCCCACCCGCGGTCCTCTTGCAGCGGCGGTGAAAGCGGCGTGGCCTGTTCGATCTCGTGACTCAGTCGAACCGAGGCGGCGGCCGTGCGAAAGTTGGATCGAGCCGGCACGCCGGTAGCGATATGCTCGAGAAAGGCGCGATACTCGGCGATAAACCCCCCGCCTTCGAGCGGGTCGTCTGCCTCGTCGCCGATTCGTTCGATCTCCTGTTCGCTGAAGCCGACGTGGCGCCGGATCGTGATACTGCTCGACTCCGCGTCGAGGTACGCACCGCCGTAGTCGAGTTCGAAGGTTCGTTCGGGGGCGTGCACTGTGTAACGCTCGCGCGCGTACCCCGCCCGCGGAAGAAAACTCACCCACGCCTCGGCGTTCGACGCGAAACGAAGAAGCGCTCGGCGCGACGGCGGTGCACCGCCGGGCGCCTTCGACTTCATGGCCGCACGAGAGCCGCCGACGGCTCGATCTTCGAGATGTGTGTCGTCCCCTATCGCCGATGCGTCAACTGAGTCCACAGCTCCGAGTAACCACTGCAGGAGATCGACGGCATGCACGCCGCTTTCGGTCACGAATCGCGGATCGCGCCGGTCACGACGGGCGAAGGTGCATTCGGCCAGATACGGCGGTTCCGGACAGGCGGCAATCCGCTCGCGGAAGCGCTCGACGATCGGTGCGAAGCGGCGATTGAACCCCACCAGGCCGCTATCCTCGAACAGCTCGGCGAGCGTGTCCGCCTGCCCCGGCGTGTCGCCTGCCGGCTTCTCGCAGAGAATCGGCGCGCGGGAGCCGGAGAGCCTGAGAAGCACGTCGAACGCGGCCTCCCGACTGACAACGACAACAATCCCATCGACAGCTCCGTCGGCGACGATATCCTCCTGACGCTCA
This sequence comes from Spirochaetales bacterium, assembly GCA_007126865.1. Classification (GTDB taxonomy): domain Bacteria; phylum Spirochaetota; class Spirochaetia; order DSM-27196; family SKKC01; genus SLAN01. The sequence continues at coordinate 10,123 of SLAN01000056.1, forward strand.
TACACCCGTCCGATTCCGTACTCATCGGCGAGGCGTCGCGCCTTCGCACGAGTACGGTTCCAGATGCCGTGGAGTTCGAGCAGTCCCCGATCGCGCAGGCGGCATGCTGAGGCGATATGATACCGCTCCATCCACTCGCTCGCACCGACGAATGCGAGCCGCGCCGGTTGGGCTCGGTCGGTGGCAGGTGACATGCTACGACGCCTGCCCGGCAAGCGTATCGTCGACCTCGATTCGTCGCACCGCGATCCGGTATCGGTCTTCGGTATAGCTGATCCAGATCGAACCGTCGGCGGCCGCAAGCGCCGACGGATACGAGTATTCGCCGTCTCCTTCGGCGAGAACGATACGCCGGCGCCAGCTGCGTCCCTCGTCGGTAGAGAACGCGGCTTCGAGTCTGCTGCGGCCGGATGCCTGGAAGTTCCCCGTGAGAAGAAGCGGGGCGCGCACGCCGGCCAGCGTCGAGCTTTCGCCGCGAACGTTCGAGCTTTCGTCGGAGAGTGGCGAGCTCCCCCCGGGATGCCCGGGGCTCCCACACCGGATCAAGTCGATCGCACTGTCGGGATTCGGAATGTCGGTCGGCCGGCAGATCGACCAGCTGCGCCCTCCGTTCGGAGAGACGCTGCTCCACACACGTCCCCGGTTCGACCGGGCAAGCATAAAAAGCGATCCATCGTCGCGCTCGACGATCGCCGGCTGGATCACCTTCCCGCGTGCCATCGTCTCCGCCACCAGTTCCCCCCTATGAGGCGCCCGCGGATCGTCGACGAGCAGTACGTACGGGCAGTAGTCCGCCTCGTGGTAGAGCGGTACCACGAGCCGACCGTCCGGCACTATACACGGCCTGGTCTTGGGCATGAATCCCGTGCGCCCGAGAAAGAGCATCGGTTCGCTCCAGCTCTCCGCGTCGTCGTCGCTTCGCAGCTCGAGCAGCACCGTCTCGGTCCACGATTCGGCGAGCAGCATGGCGAAGAGCAACCGGAGCACCCCACTGCCGTCGCGCCACAGTACCGGATTGCCGAGCGGGACCGAATCGAGCGCAAGAATCGTCTGCGGCGCCGACCACCGGTTGCCCCGCCCGGTTCCCGCTGCGCTCCCGGGAGGATTGCCCCCCGCTTCGCGCCGGTCGCCGGAATCGGCGACCCGTCTCGCACAGCGCAGCACCGTCCGGTCGCTCGTCTCATACGGCCCCTCGTACCAGACGCAGAGTAACGAGCCGTCGCCGCATTCGGCGAGTGTCGAGCAGTGGACGATCGCCGGGGTATCGCGGATCTCGCGCACTGTTTCGGTCACCGAACTGCCTCCGGGAGCTTCGGCGCAGCCTGCCCGGCGCCGACTACTGCACCACAGCGGCAGCTGCCGCCTCCGCGGTCAGCCGGCCCGCCCGCGCCTCCGCGGAGTCCGCGGTGACCGGCCGCACCGTTGACATCACAACTCACACCTTCTCCTCCTCCTGAAGCAGCGCCAGTTCCCGCGCCGCCGTCCGCGCCAGCTGCTGCAACTCCAATCGCTGCGATTCAGCGAGCTCGCCGTCACCGGTCTTGCGGCAGAACGCCGAGGCGAGAACCCCTTCCTCAACGAGGAAGCGTTTCGCGTTCACCGGATATCGCTGCAACTCGAACACCGACATGGCTCCGAGCAGATCCTGCAACCGGTCGGCCTGCTCCGGGAACCGATCGTAGAAGCGGCACATCCATACGTACAGCTGCGGATGAAAGTTCGCCATGACACCGGAAAACCCGGCATACCCCGCCCGTAGCGAGCTCAGCAGCGTCGCGGAGTTCGCGTTGTACAGCCGCAGGCCGCTTCCGGCCAGCTGTCTGCTGCGCTGCCGCTGCAACTCCGCGCTGCAGCAGGTGTCCTTCAGGAAGGCGAAACGTCTGAGCGTGGCGATCCAGTCGAGCGAATCGACCGAGAGCAGGCGATGGTACGGAACCGGGCACTCGTAGAGGCCGAGCACGGTGCCGCGCGGCAGGCGCTCTATTACCTGCTCTACCCGGGAACGCCAGGCGACATCATCCTCGCCCTGCTTCGCGAACCGGTTCACCACGAGCACAAGCGCATCGACGCCGGTTTCCGCAATACGGGAGAGTTCCTCCACCTGCTCCTCCGGTCGGTCGGAGGTGTTACCGGAGGCAATGACGCCTACCCTCCCGGCGGCCCGCCGGACGACCCGCTCGGCGATCGTTACTCGCTCGGATAAGGAGAGATGAAACATCTCGCTCGACTGGCAGACGGCGAACAACCCCGACACTCCCGCGGCGATATACCACTCCACCAGCGAATCGAGCCCGTCGTAATCGATGCTCCCGTCCGCGTGCATCGGGGTCAGCATGGTCGGCCAAACCCCGCCGGCGATCGAGCCGTAATCGGTATTCACTTCAGTGCCCCCGAAATCGAGATGCCACGGATAATGTGGCGGCGCAACAGCGCATAGACGAGAATCGACGGAACCATGGCAATCAC
>SLAN01000208.1 GCA_007126865.1 Spirochaetales bacterium
CGTTGACACCGGCCGGCTGCCTTGGTACTTTCTGCGAGCTTTCGAGTACAATGACGAAAGGACGGGCCGCTAGCTCAGGTGGTAGAGCAACGCCCTTTTAAGGCGTGGGTCACAGGTTCGAATCCTGTGCGGCTCAATTGTTCGGTTGGTCCGGCGCAGCCGTTCGACCCAATATGCGCGGATTATGGGTGTAGCGTCGCAATCAGGCGTTTGTCGGACGCTCCTTCCGGCACTCGATTCTGCCCATATGTTGCGACCACCTCCCTAAAACAGAATCGAAAAGAGCACAATGCCGAGTATGCCAACGGCAGTGCCTGCAACCGCGCCTTCGATACGCCCGGTGCGCCGCTCGGTGTCGGCCCGGCGAGATTCGGAATCGCGCTCTTCTCGAAGCGTCTCGATCTGCGCTGCGGCCTCACTGGCGTATTCGTCGTAGGACTGCTTCACCTCGCTCAATTGCGTCGAAAGCATCTCTGATTGCTGCTCGATCTGATTCAACCTGCTGAGCAAGCTCGTTCGTGAGCTCTCGGAGTCTTGCAGCCTCTCGCTCAGCTGCGATAGCTCGTTCTCGAGCCTCTGTTGCTCGCTCCTCGCGCTCGATAACTCGTTCTCGGTCTGCGTCAGCTCGTTCTCGAGCGATTCGTTCGCCCTCTTGAGCATCACGAGCTCGTTGTTCAGCCTCCTCAAGGTCTGATCGGAGTCTTCGAGCAGTCTCTGTCGCCTCTCGAGCTCGTTCGCGAGTCTCGTCAAGGCGTTCCTCAGATCGCTGAAGCTGCTGCTCAAGCTCTCCAATTCGTCGCTCGTGATAGTCGATTCGCTCGCGTGCACGCTCGGCGCGTTCATGCTGATAAGGAACAACGAGAAGAGCATACACAAGAGCAAGCGCAAACACCGCCCCGGTAACCAACACGCATCCAGCCTTAAGCATTTCCCGTGACACATTGCACCATCCCACGCTTAGTTCGGAGACTGTCGATGCGACAGTCTCCTCAGTCTTACTTATAAGCGTAGGCCTCGCGTGGGAATAATACAACGTTTAGGGCCGATCAATCGGTCCGGAAATCACCGACTCGTACCCGGACCCGCCCGTATCGCGTCTTAGCCGTATCGCGACGTAACCGTATCGCGCCTTAGCCGCGCGAACCGCCGTTCACACGTGGCGATTCGCTCCGTGGCGAGAGCCCTGTCCGCCTCCGAACTCCAAAATACCGATTTTCTCGAATAAAAGCGGAGCGAGCCAGGTGACCCAGAGTCCGGTAACTGCGTAACGCACCACGCGGAGCGCGTAGCTCACCACGTTCGCTTCGCGGGGGAAGAGCTGTCCGAGCCCGAACCACAGTATCGCTACACCGACGATTCCCAGCAGAAACCGTGTGACACGATTCCAGCCACCGCCGGACGCCAGGAATGTGCCGCGTCGTGTGGTGAGCAGAACGTATCCGGTGAGTGTCCCGATCCAGGCACCGGCGAACGTGAAGGTCCCGTCCAGGGAGAACGGATCGACATCTCCGGCGCGCTCGGCCCATTGGGCAGGCAGCATCCAGTCGGCAGCCGTCCATCGAACCGCGAGAATCATCAGCACGAGAACGGCGGCGACGACGAAAACCACCCCGATCCGGCCGGCAGGAGTCATAGCCGACAATCGGTCGGAGACCGTCCGCCGGAGCTGGTACGCCACCAGTACGAGCACACCTCCGAGCAGCCAGCCGAGCAGCACATCGCTGGCGAAGTGCACGCCGAGGTAGATCCGTGAGGCTCCGATCAGAAAAATGATCGCGAGCGCGACGACGGTGAACCACCGGCGGTGAACCTCCACGGCGAGCCACCCCCACACCGACGCCGGAATCTGGGAGTGCCCCGAAGGGAGGCCGAACGATGATTCGGCTGAATAGGCGGCCACCTCCTCGCTGATCCAGTAGGGGCGGGGCGTCTGGAACGTGAACTTGAGAAACCCGTTCAGGGCGTTCGCAAGCAGCAGCATGATCACCGTTCTCACCGCGATCGTCTGGCTGAAACACCAGTAGAGCGCAGCGAACAGGAGGATGAAAAACTCCTCGTCACCGAGAAACGTGATCGCAAGGAACGGCGCCCGTAACCACTCGCCCATACCCTGCAGCAGCTCATTCACGGCAATCTCGACAAGATGAAACTCGCCCATGGACAGTACCTCCTTAAGGACACCGTCGGCCGCTCGACGCGACAAACGGCCGCTCTACAGTTTTGACTATCGTGGATTGCGGAGGAGATTTCCACTTCGAAAGACAGGCTTGCCGGAACCCCGCGCGGTACCGCGTGTTTGCTGAAACCATGCCCGAAGCCGAAGCGTGCTATTTCCTGCGCCGCGTGGGGCCGGTTACCACTCGTACTTGAAGAAGTTCGCCTCGCGCTGGTAGTGGGCGGTCAGCTCTTCCAACTCGCGCAGCCGCTCGTCGGACAGGGGGCGGAACCGGCGAGCGATCTCCACATTCTCCTCGAGCTCTTCGACACTCGAGACGGCGGCGATGGCCACGCTTACCGGGAACGAGAGCGCGTATCCGAGCGCCTCTCGCATCGTGCGCACGCCGTCTGCGCGTAAGAGTCGCCCTTTCGCGACGATCTTCATTGCTACGATTCCGAGCTTCTTCTCGACAGCAGTGTCGAGGAGCTCGCGCTGGAACGGACGGTAGTGCGGATCGGCCGGATTGAGTGTGAGAAGGATGCAGTCGAACGGGTGCTCGACAATAGTCGAGCGCAGTACTTCCGGGTCGTAGTGTCCGGTGACCCCGATATGTCGTACCACTCCCTCACCCCTCAGGCGTTCCATCGCAGCGACCGCACCGTTCGCCGAGAGAACGGTGCGTGCTTCGTCGTGCGTTCGCAGGCCGTGGATCTGGTAGAGGTCGATGGTGTCGACGCGTAATCGTTCGAGGCTCCGCTCGGCCGCACGGAGCACTCCGTCGTAGGTTCGTTCGAGCGTTTTGGTTGCGAGGTACATCTCCTGTCTCCGCCGGTTTGCCACTTCTCCGATCGTGCGTTCGCTGACACCGTCGCCGTACTGCGCGGCGGTATCGATGTAACGAACCCCGAGATCGAGGGCGCGATCGAGGAGTGCAATTGCGTCTTCGCGGCGATGGGAAAGGTGAAACAGACCGCCGCCCCCCAGGCCGAAAACCGGGATACGCTCGCCGGTCTCGCCGAGCTGTCGCTTCGGCAGTGCCTGGTTCGATCGCTCACCTCGTCGCGAAGTGTCATTGGGCGAGTCGTCGCCGTCGGCAGCGAGCAGGCGCAACGGACCGAGGAAACGCGAGAACGCGGCCGCCGAGATTGCAACAGAGAGCCGCTTCAGGAATCCACGCCGCGACAGTTCGTCTCTACAGGCAAACCCTTCTACTGTGCCCCTGTCTGCCATCTTGCTCTTACCGTAACACATTCGACGCAATGCGCAACGGAA
>SLAN01000285.1 GCA_007126865.1 Spirochaetales bacterium
AATCACGAACGACGGTTCGGATACTCGACGATCGGTCGTTCCAGGAGATGCTCGCCCGCACATCGTCGAGGCGCTCGTCCCAGGTAATCCGCAGAACCCTGAGGTCGCCGGGCAGCGGCAGCACATCCTGTCGTGTTTCTGCGTCTACCCCGGATGCGCTCAATTCCGCGTCGAAGAGTTCCGATCCACGGTCGGAGCCGCTGTTGCGAATCGTGAGCGTGGCAACCGTCTCTCCGTCCTGCAGGCGGGCCGACAGCTCGATGCGATACCCGTCAACGCTCGTTTCGTCGGTCGGCGTTCTCAGGAAGAACCACCAGATCCCGAACACGATGAGAAGAATCGTAATGTCCAGCAGGAGAATTACCAGCGAGCGATTGCTCCGGAAGAGACTTCCGCCGCGTTCCTTCATAGGCCGGTGCCCGACCATTCCGAGTCGCTCTTCACGCTTGTAGTGGTAGTGATAGTCAGCCATATCGCCCGGCCATCCGTTCCAGATCGGCGAGTGCCCGGCCGACGGCGTCCGGTAGCTCGTTCGCCGAAAACCATCCTTCGTCCGCATACGAGCGACGAATCGCCTCAGCGTGAACGCCGGCTGCTGCGCATGCGGCGGTAAACGCGTCGAGGCCGCCGGCAAGGAACGCCGCGACAACACCGGAAAGCACGTCGCCGGAACCGCCGACACCCCCGGCCGGATGTGCACCGTCGATCACGCGTAGCCTCCCGTCCGGCGCGGAGATCCAGCTGCTCGCCGCTTTCAGCAACACAACGGCCCCATACCTCCGTGCAATCTCGCCTGCAACGCGGTCCGGCGCGGCGAGCACGTCGTCTATCTCACACCGAGCGAGACGAGCACACTCGGCAGGATGCGGCGTAAGGACCCACTCCCCCTCTGCAAGTGGTGAGTCGCCGTCTGAGTGAACGGAACCGAGCACGGTGAGCCCATCGGCATCGATTACACCTCGTTGCACGCGCGTGACAACCGCCGACAGCGTCGCTCGCCGTCGCGCGTCGGTTCCCCATCCCGGCCCGATGAGTGCCGCATCGACACGGCGTTGCATTTGCTCCAATGCCTGTTCCGGCATCTCGGAAGCACTCACCATGAGGGCAGCGTTCACGCCGTCGATCCGCTCCGCGACGACCGGATCGACGAGCATCGATACGAGACCGACCCGGGCGCGGGAAGCTGCCGTAGCGCACAGGAGAGCAGCTCCGGTTGTGCCGGTCTGTCCGGCGAACACTACTACGTGTCCTCGCATCCCCTTGTGCGCCGTGAGGGGCACCGCCGGTAAGAGATGTGCGATGTCGTCCGGCTCGATGAGGCAAGTAACGTTCGAGTTGCCCTCTCCCGCTATGCGCTGCACGAGCCCACGCGGGAAAAAGATGTCGAGCAGATGCAGATTGCCGACCGCGGTACGGCCCGCTGTGGTGAACAGGCATCGCTTGTGCCAGCCGACGGTTGCGGTGACATCCGCCTGGACAATCGGATATCCACGACGATACTCATCGCCGAGTCCGCTCGGCACATCGACGGCGAAGACCGATGTTCCACACCGGTTGCGTGCACCGTTTACCGAGTCGACGATATCGGCGGCCGGCGATCGAAGCGCACCTTTCAGCCCGGTGCCGGATACAGCGTCGACAATCCAATCCCTGCGTTCGAGCAAGGAGAAGAGCTCGTCCACATCTGCGCGAACAGGAATTCCGAGCGCGCGGCAGGAGGCAAGATGCACACCGGTAAGGCTCTCCTCCGACGCCCGGCCGCACCCCGCGTCGACTACCGTCACGCCGAACGTTCCTGCGATTTTCGCCAGTCTTGCGATAACCAGTCCATCTCCGCCATTGTTGCCGCGACCGGCGACGACGACGAGACGAGGGGGATCAGCGATCGGCTCGCCGTCACTCGCCATTCGGCAGCGAGTGTCAACAGCGAAGGCTATGCGTGAGAGTAACCGGTACAGCTCGAGCCCCGCATGCTCCATGAGAACCGTCGCCGGAATCTCGTAGTCGGTCTGCGCCACCCGATCGAGTTCTGCCATCTGTTCGGAGGTGACAACCACCTTCATTCCGGCCCACCTTTCTCCATATAGCCTGTCTGTACCAAGCGTGATAAACGGTCAACAGTTCAGTCGATCAGTCGATCGGTTCTCCACCATGCGATCTGTGCGCCGTCTTCACGGCCTAGCAGAGCCACGAGTATTCCCTCCGGACTCACGCTCATATCATAATCCACGAGCGGTGCATCTTCGAGGACGATTCGGCGCCGCGTGTTAACCTGTCCGTTCCGGTGCATTATGAGAAGCTCCCTGCTCTCCTCCGCGTCGCGGCTCACGAAGTAGAGATATCCACCGGGGCCGACGCCGATGAAGCGATAGAGATGTTTGACTTCGACCGGCTCGAAGTCAGGCGGAGGTCGCTCGGTGGTCGTATGCCTCGGTATTTCGATTGCTTCGGTGTACATCTCTCGATCGAGATCGAGTACATAAACCTGGCTGAACACTTCCCCGAGATCCGACTGCCCGCCGTCGCCGTCGACCTGCTCGTAGAAGTCGAGTTTGAGGTAGAGGTGATGCTCTTCGAGGTCAGGACGGATACGCTCGAGAACAGGGATAAGATCGTCGCGATCGGGCATCGGCAGCTGATCGTTCCGGACAGGTATCTCATACCGCAGCTCGCCCTCCGGTGAGTACCAGTAAACATGCCTTCCCAGCGCATTTCTGCTGACCACGACGATCTCGCCGTCTCTGGTAAGCTCGAGCGTTTCGATATACGGAAACGGGGTCCCTCCTACCCCTTCCTGCCCGATGTAGTCAACGTAGCGTCCCGCTTCGAAGCGAAGAACCCGGCTGCGCAATTGCACACCGTGCTCCTCATCGTACTCACCGTTCTCGCGCAACCTGTCCTCTACAAGCACGGTACGCCTCTCGCCGACGGCGATTTCACCGAGGTCGTGAAACTCGTGCGGTACCGCACGCCGTGTGATCGGAAAGCCGCCGTCGGACGTCGGCAATATGGGGCGCGGATTCGCGATCGGATCGTACATAAGCAGGAGCAAGTCACCGTAGCCGGAAAACTCCATGACCTTGCTTGCGTTTCCGTTGGACAGGTAGACCCGACCGTCGCGGGTGTAGATGCGATTTCGGGCGCTGCCACGCCCATCGTCGGTAATGAAGAGATCTATCTGATCGTCGAGCTTTCCCAGTTCCAGCGCGAACCGCTCTTCGCGCTCGAGGCGACGAACTCCGCTCTCGCCGCAGGCACTCAGGAGAAACAGACTCAAGAAGCAAAACAGGGCCGCTGTGCGTTTCATTCCGGTCCGGTCAGCGTAGTTTGCGACCCGATTTGTGTCAATCTTGACCCCATCTTCCGTGAACGGATACATTTGCGCCATGCTCAACCGCCTTATCGACGCCGTCT
>SLAN01000247.1 GCA_007126865.1 Spirochaetales bacterium
GCAGTGCGCAACGGTATCGGGAACTGCACCTTCGTGACCGGCGAAGCCGAAAAAGTGCTTCGCGACGGCTTTCCCGGCGATTCCGGCCGGCCGGATCTTGTCATAGTCGACCCGCCGCGCGCCGGTCTCCATCCCCGCGTGGTCGAAACGCTTCTTTCCGAGCGACCGCCGCGAATTATCTACGTCAGCTGTAAGCCGTCGACGCAGGCACGCGATGTAGAGCGGCTCTCGCAGGCATACCGGGTGACTCGCATGCGGGGCGTGGACATGTTTCCGCAGACGTTCCACATCGAGTGTGTAGTCGAGCTCACCCGCGCAGAGTAGGCACGCTTCAGCGGACGCGAGAACCCGTTGCCGTGATGCCGGTCTCACACAAGCGGCCCGAGCAGATATGCCACGTGCGCTCACATGTCCGACAAGCTCCTGACTATGCTACAAACATGTAGACGTAGACGCTGAGCAGGGCGAAGAAGGCGGTGAGCAACAGCGCGATATTCGGGAAGTCGAAACGGATCTCGCGAATCGTGCGCAGAAATGCCGCTCTGCGCAGTAGGAAATAGTAGACTGCTGCGGCGACGGCGACGGTGAGCCCGAACGCGACGAACTTGTCGAGATAGAAGGCTCCCTCGACGGTCACATCGACGGCGAAGAGGTAGTTGACTATTGGTCGCGCGGCGATACCCATCACGATACAGAGCGCAGCCATTGCGATAGACGATCCGGCGACGAACGGGTCACGAGGAACGGTCCGATCTCTACGCGGGCCGAAAAGAATCGTGGAGTACTTGGCGAATATGAGTGTCGTGCCGAAGTTGATCACGTAGATCAGTGTTTCATGAGCGCCGTCGAATCCGGTCTGGATGAGATACTTCGAGATCGACCCGTTGAAAAACGGCGTTCCGATAATGCCGAGAATCGCGAGGACCGTTGCGGTGCCGACGATCGGCATGCGCGCGAACAAGCCGCTGATCCTGTTGATGTCCTTTGTTCCATATTCCTTGGCGATCGCGCCCGCCGTAAGGAAGAGGAGCGCCTTGAACACCCCGTGGTTGAGAATGTGGTACACACCGCCCCAGAACGCCTCGTAGGAGCCGCTGTTCAACCCGACCATGATCAGCCCGATCTGACTCACCGTCGAGTAGGCGAGAATGAGCTTCAGGTCGCGCTGTGTTATGGCGATGAGAAAGCCGAGAATCGCGGTCACCGCCCCGACGACGAGGAAGAACTCGTCCGCGAGAATCGCCGCGGCGAAAATCTCGCGGAGGCGGATGAACATGTAGATGCCGACCTTCACGAGAAGCCCGGAGAGCGCCGCCGAGACGATACTCGGCGCGCTCGGTGTGCCGTGCGCATGCGGCAGCCAGCTCGAAAGCGGCATGATCGCCGCCTTGAGTCCCACCGCGGTCATCAGCAGTGCATACGGCATAACGAGCGAACGCGTATCGGAGATCATCGCGACGCGCTCGGTCATCGCCTGGAAATTGAGTACGCCGAGGCTGCGATAGACGAATCCGACTCCGAGGAGGAAGAACGACATCGCAGCGAGGTTTATAAGGAGATAGAGCGTTCCGTCGTACAGCGCCTGCTTCCCCCGCTTCCACATAATCAGAACGCTTATGATGATCGTCATCACCTCGATCATTACGTAGATGTTGAAGATATCCTGCGAGAGAAAAACGCTCAGAGTAACTCCCTGGATAACCAGGAAGAGAAACTGGAACATGTTGTCGGTGTACTGCTTTCGAAAACTGAAGACGATCAGGAACAGGTAGATCAGCGTCGTAAAGAGGACCATCGCGCTTCCGAGCAGATCGGCTCGCAGGGCGATGCCGACAACAGGAGCCCAGCCGCCGACCTGTTGCAGCACCGTGCCGGCGGCACGAACATCGACGACGAGTGACACCGCCATTCCGAGCAGCACGAGCTGAGAGGTGAGCAGAACGTACTTGAACCAGATTCGCGGAAGAAAGTAGCCGACCGTCGCGATGAAGACCGGTCCGATGACGAAAAGATACAGCGGCATTACCGGCTCTCGATCCTCTTGATGATTTTGCTCCAGTCGGAGGTCCCGTGCTTGCGAAAGAGACTGATGAATATCGTCAGGCTGACCGCCGAGACCGAGATGCCGATTACGATCGCGGTAATCATCAGCGCCTGGGGGAGCGGGTCCGCCATGCGCAGGAAGTCGGATTCGCCGACCGGCGGTACATCGCCCGCGCGCACGTTGACGGTAATAAGGAAGAGGATCGCCCCGACGTCCATGACATTAATGGAAATAATCGTTTTGACGATGTTGCGCTGGGTCACGAGGCCGAATACACCGATGAAGAAGATGAGCAGGCTCACCGTTTGCCCGTTTATGAGCTCGGGCCCGAATGGGACATCAAACATCTCGCTATCGTCCCTCGTAGAAGCCGAAACGGAAGACGACGATCGTCAGACCGAACGCCACCTTCAAGCCGATTACGATATTCATAAAGATGAGATACGGCTCGCGGAGTGCTGCGAAGTGGTACTGCAGTCCGGCGAAGACGAACACACCCGGCACGAACAGAATAATCGCGAAGAGCATCTTCTCCAGATTGTGGCTCCAGTGAACGTCGAGGTCGTTTTCCGGCAGCACGATGAAGCGGGCGAGGAAGAGGGTGGCGAGAATTGCGCCGCCCTGAAACCCTCCGCCGGGGGTGTTGTGACCGTTCAGGATTATGTAGACGGCGAAGACGACAATAAACGGATAGAGGACGCCCGTGATTATGCTGACGATTTCGCTGCGAGTACCCGAGATATCGATCTTCAACCGTGTCCTCCTACCTTAAAGAAATGCAGCATCGCGATAATACTCACGAGCAGTATGAGCGCCTCGAAGACCGTGTCGTACATCCGGTAGTTGAGGTAGATGGCCGCTACCGCGTTACGCGCGCCGGTGTCTTCGATGAAATTGTGAACGTAGTAGGTGCTCACCTCCGAATCGTGTCCTTCCGGGTGTGCGATATACACGAAAAGCACGAACCCGAACAGCACGAGCACCAGTATCGAAACGAGAACGGTACGCGTCATACAACGACCTCCTCGTGCTCGTCCTCCTCTCCGAATCGTTCAACTTTGATGCTCAGGTCCTCGTAGCGAAGAATGAGCAGCATCTCGAGCTCGTCGACTACGAAGTTCTCCCGGTTGCCGTACACGGTTATGTGCTCTCCTTCCTGCCGGATTATCAGGTCGAACTGACCGGTCTCCACCAGCTCGTCGACCGGATCGGGGGTGAAAACGAGCTGCGGTTCGAGCTCGCGGTTGAAGCAGAACTCCTCTACCTCGCGGACAAAGTGTTCGTGCCGGGTCCCTTCGACGATCGTCCGGTCGGTGACCTGTGTGAACGCGTCGCTCGTGTACGCAATGTTGTAAACCTTGTA
>SLAN01000187.1 GCA_007126865.1 Spirochaetales bacterium
GCTACCACGCCGACGACGAGCACGACGAGGCCGCCTTCATCGCCGAGGAGGCCGAGAAGCTGCGTTCCGACGGTGTCGACTTCGACGACATCGCGATCTTCTACCGGACCAACGCGCAATCCCGGGTGCTCGAGGACGTGTTCATCCGGGTCGGGCTGCCCTACCGCGTGATCGGTGGGGTGCGCTTCTACGAGCGCAAGGAGATCAAGGACGTCCTCGCCTATGCGCGGGTGCTGGCCAACCCCGACGACGACGTCTCGGTCCGCCGGATCATCAACATGCCGCGCCGAGGCATCGGCGACCGCACCATCGAGGCGCTCGACTGGCACGCCCGCCGCGAGGGCGTGACCTTCCTGGTCGCCTGCCGCGATGCCGAGCACGTCCAGGGTCTGGCCGCACGCGCGGTCAGCGCCGTGACCTCGTTCGTCGACCTGCTCGATCTGCTGCGCACCGAACTGCAGCAGGAGCTGTCCACCCCGGACCTGATCGAGCGGATCTGGGACCGCACCGGCTACATGCAGGAACTGCATGCCGACCGCACCATCGAGGCGCTCGGGCGCGAGGAGAACCTGCGGGAGCTCAAGTCGGTCGCGCAGGAGGTCCAGGAACGCACCGGCGGCGGCCTGGGCGAGGCCGGACTGGGCGCCTTCCTCGAGTCGGTCACCCTGGTCAGCGACCAGGACCAACTCGAGGACGCCGAGGCCGAGGAGGGCCGCGTCACGATGATGACGCTGCACACCGCCAAGGGGCTCGAGTACCCGGTGGTCTTCCTGGTCGGCCTCGAGGACGGCGTGTTCCCGCACGTGCGCTCGCTGTCGGAGCCCCTGCAGCTCGACGAGGAACGCCGCCTGGCCTACGTCGGGATGACCCGGGCGCAGGACCGGCTGTATCTCACCCATGCCGATCACCGCACCCTGTGGGGTGGCACCTCCTTCAACCCCCCTTCGAGGTTCCTCGAGGATGTGCCGGAGGAACTGGTCGAGCTGCGCGGGGCCTCCCGCGGGGGCTCCGCCGCGAAGCGGGTCCGGGACGTCGAGATGCTCGAGATGGGCGGGACCGAGTTCCACGTCGGTGACGGGGTGATGCACACCAAGTTCGGCGAGGGGCGCATCGCGGCGCTGTCGGGCGAAGGGGAGAAGGCCGAGGCGACCGTCGACTTCCTCGACCACGGTCGGAAGCACCTGATGCTCGCCTATGCCCCGTTGGTGAAGGTCGACTGACGGTCCACGCCGGGCTCGCGGCGCGAACATCCAGCAACGACCCTTCAACCACCGGATCGATCGGAGTCTTCTCGTGGGCAAGGAACGCAAGGTCTCGACCACCCGCGTCATCGCGGCGGACCGTCAGGCGCTGTTCGACATCGTCGCCGACCCCGCCATGCACCCGGTGATCGACGGCTCGGGTTCGGTCCAGGCAGTCCAGGACGATCAGCCGGACCGGCTCGCCAAGGGCACGAAGTTCGGCATGGACATGAAGATGGGGGCGAAGTACCCCATCACCAACACCGTCGTGGAGTTCGAGGAGGGCGAGCGCATCGCCTGGCGGCACATGAGCGGCCACCGGTGGCGCTACGAGTTCACCGACGTCGACGGCGGTACGCAGGTCACGGAGTCGTTCGACTGGTCGACGGCCAAAGCCAAGCGGGCGCTGGAGATCGCGGGCTTCCCGAAGAAGAACCTCAAGGGCATGGAGGCAACCCTCGTGCGTCTCGAGGAGGTCGCGACCAACGGCGAGGCCTAGCCGCAGCCGGGCTCGACGGGCTCGTCGGAGGCCGGTGGCCCCGGCACCGTGCGCGACGGGTCGAGGTAGGCGTTGCCGTCCTGGACCAACGCCGGATGCTCGGCGAGTGACGGTGTGCCGCCGAGCCCGCGACCGGTGAGGTTCCAGACCCGGCCGTCGGCGGTCTCCAGCCGGTTGCTCGGTTCGCAGTACCCGATCTCGCTCGCCTCCGCGAACGCGCGCAGCCGGCCCCCCGCGCCGACCAGCAGCACGTCGAGCTCGTCGATCGGCTGCGCCGCGCCGATGTCGGCCACCTCGCCGACCGCGACCCAGGGCTCGGGGGGTGGGGTGTCGCTGCCGCGCAGGAACAGCACGCCGGCGACCACCACGACCAACCCCGCGACCACGGCGGCGATCGGCCACTGCAGGCCCAACGGTGCCCGGAGCACGATCTTGCGGGCACGCTTCGAGGCCCGCTCCGGCAGGTAGCCGGAGGGGCCGAACTCGGGCCGCTCGTCGGACGGCGGGGGGCTGTGACTCACCACCGCCGCAAGGTACCGGCGACCGGGCGGTGCCCCTCGCTTCGCCGCCGGTGCCACCCCCCGACTACGCTCGGCGGCATCGAGACCCGGGAGGCGGTAACAGATGGCGATCCGTGTGATCGTGGCGAAGCCGGGTCTGGACGGACACGACCGCGGTGCCAAGGTCGTCGCTCGCGCGTTGCGCGATGCCGGTATGGAGGTCATCTACACCGGTCTGCACCAGACCCCGGCCCAGATCGTCGCGGCCGCCATCCAGGAGGATGCGCAGGCCGTCGGTCTGTCGATCCACTCCGGGGCCCACATGACGCTGTTCCCCAAGGTCGTGGCGCTGCTGCGCGAGCAGGGCGCCGACGACGTGATCGTGTTCGGTGGTGGGATCATCCCCGCCGCGGACATCGAGGTCCTGCAGGCCCAGGGTGTCGCTGAGATCTTCACACCCGGCACGCCCATGAAGACCATCACCGACTGGGTCGCCGCGAACGTCCCGGAGCGCGTCTGAGCCGGCTGTGCCGGCACGCTGCGGTCGCACCACCCCCCACCCCCACTATCTCCGACGACAGGCAGACACCGATGGACCTGGTCGAGTTCCAGGGCAAGCAACTGTTCGGCCGCAACGGCGTACCCGTCCCGCCCCCGGGCACGGCCTGCCGAACGGTCGACGAGGTCGTCGCCGCCGCGGAGAAGCACATCGGTGAGGGCGCGGCCGCGGTCATGGTCAAGGCGCAGGTCAAGACCGGTGGGCGGGGCAAGGCCGGCGGGGTGAAGTACGCACCCTCGGTCGACGCGGCGCGCGAGCACGCGGAGGCGATCCTCGGTCTCGACATCAAGGGCCACATCGTCAACGTGGTCTACATCGAGCCCGCCTCGGACATCGCCGAGGAGTACTACCTCTCGGTGATGCACGACCGGGTCAACAAGGGCCACCTGATCATCTGCTCCCGCGAAGGCGGTGTGGAGATCGAGGAGGTCAACCGGACCAACCCGGAGGCCGTGGTCAAGCGCACCCTGCTGCCGGCGGAATCGGTCGCCGGGCTGAACCTGGGGACCGCGCGGGGCATCGTCGCCGAGGCCAAGTTCCCCGCCGACATCGTCGACGAGACCGCCGAGTTGCTCGTCCAGCTCTTCGCGGCCTACCGCGA
>SLAN01000074.1 GCA_007126865.1 Spirochaetales bacterium
CCGCGATTACGCCCGCCTCCAGTGAGCCGACGAGGAACGTACCGATAAATGTACCGAAGATCGTGCCGGCGCCACCGAACATCGACGTTCCCCCGACGAACACCGCACCGAAGGTCATCAGGAGATATCCCTCGCCGAGGGTGGGGAACCAGCGCAGCATCCTCAGGCTGTCGAGCACGCCGGCGAATGCTGCGAGCACGCCGAGAATGACGAACACCAGAGTCTTGGTGAGATCGGTGTTGACCCCCATCATCTGGGCGGCGGATTCGTTGTCCCCGGTGAACAGCACGTGGTCCCCGAACTTGTGACGAAACAGCAGGAACCAGAGCAGGACGGCGATTCCGATGAACCAGAGCGACTGCGCGGGGATACCGATGGGGGACATTCCGACGAAGACGTTACGAAGCGGCGAACCGGAAAGCGCGGTCAGCGAGATGCTCATCCCGTCGGAGAGCACGTGAACCGCGCCGCGGAGCGCGAACATCATACCGAGCGTTGCGATAATCGACGGGATTCCGACCTTCGTCACCAGAATACCGTTCAGCACACCAACCACCGCGCCGAGCAGCATACCGCCGAGCATGCCGAGGAGCAGGCTGTCGGTAGCCGCGAATATCGATGCGCTCACGAACGCGCCGAGCGCCATGGTCGACGGGAACGACAGGTCGATCTGCTTGGATACCAGAATGAGTGTCAGGCCGAGCGCCATGATTCCGAAAAAAGGCGCGGTCGACAGGAACGCGACGTATATTCGAGGCCGCAGGAAGACCGCCGGACTTAGAACCATGAAGGTGCCGAAGACGAGCACCGCCGCTCCGATGACGGCAACCTGAACCCGGTGTTCGGACATCTTTTTTTTAAGCCGTTCGTTCAGGGGTCGGTTCTCCAGTTCTTTCTCGGCGGCAGCCAACGATTCGCTGTGACTCTTTTCCATGCGTTCAGCTCCACTCGGTCATGTTCGGGTGTTCCGGATCAGATCGATGAGCGACGCCTCGGAGGCGTCCTCTCGTGCACGCTCTGCCACCACCTCTCCGCGATCCATGATCACGAAGCGGTCGGATACGTTGTACACATCGATAATCGTGTGCGAAATATAGACACACGATTTGCCGACCTCTTTGATTCTGGAGATGAAATCGAGCACCTTGCCGACTTCCTTGACCGAAAGCGCACGGGTCGGCTCGTCGAGGATAATGAGGTCGGCGTCGAAGTACATCGCCCGGCCGATCGCAATGCCCTGTCGTTCTCCGCCGGAGAGGTGGCGCACCGGCGCATCGACGGACATACCGGCACCGGTGAAGCGCATGAGCTCGGTCATCACGTAGTGCGCTTCCTCGCGTGCCTTGCGCACATCGAGCAGCCCGAGGGCATTGGTCGGTTGGCGTCCGAGAAAGATGTTGCGCCAGATCGGCTGCAGATCGCCGAGCGCCTGCTCCTGGAACACCGTCTCGATACCGAGACTATGCGCCCGCTTCACCGAATAGCGCTTGGGATCGATTTTCTGCCCGCGGATATACATCTCTCCGCCATCCGGGGGAAACAAACCGCTCAGAATCTTGATTAATGTCGACTTGCCTGCGCCGTTATCGCCGATGAGACCGACGATCTCGTTGTCGCCGACATGGAAGTCGACATCGCGCAGCGCGTGCACGGCCTGAAAGTACTTGTGGATGCCCTTCATCTCCACGAGGCTCATTCGCTTGCTCCTCTGCTTCGCTCCGGCGTTAGCGTGTGCGACCCGGCCGGCCGACGGCGTTTCGTCCTCCGGCCGGGGTCAATCATCTGCCGGTGAATCGCGCCTGGTTATCCCGCCTCTCCAGCTTCCACGAGCGGTGCGAGGATCTCGACATTCTCGGCGTCAATGAGTCCGACGCCGGTGTCGATGTGCAATCCCGCGATACCGTATCGCGCGGTGAGATAGATCTGGAAGATGGGCAGGAAACCTTGCAGGAACGGCTGCTGGCTGTGCACTACACCGATATATCCTTCGCGAATGCCGTCGAGCGTCGTCGGCGACACGTCGAATCCGGCGCCGAACACATCGCCGGGATCGAAGCCGGCCGCCTCGAAGTAGGAAGGAATTGTGGCGGTAAGTGCACCGTGATCGGTGATTACCAGCCGAACATCGGGATTCGCCTCCGCGTATCCGACGAAGACCGGGATACCGGCAGAGGCATCGGCATCGACCTCCTCGGATATCTCGATGTAGTCAACTTCTACGCCGGCATCCTCGAGAGCATCGACCGCGCCAATGGTGCGCTGCCCTCGCTCAGGCAGACGTTGCAGACCCCATACGAGCGCGCGTTCGCCGGACTGTATACCGGATCGCTGTACCGCCGCCTCTCCGAGCATATATCCGGACTCGTACAGTTCCTGGCCGACATAGCCGAAGCCGCGCTCGCCGTGGCGGGCTTGAAGCTGCGGAAGCGTGACGTTCTGACTGGTCACGATTATCCCGGCCTCGACCGCTTCATCGACGAACGGCTCGAGCGCATCCACACCCGGGTGACCCATAACCGCAATGCCATCCGGTCGTGCCGCTACCGCCTCCTGGAACTGTCTGACCATCTCATCCGGGCTCCAGTCGGAAAAGAGGTAGCGAACGTTCACTCTCGGGCCGAGTATCTCGGCCGCCGCACGCGCTCCGTTGTGAACCACCGTTGCAAACGGTCCGCCCGGAGGCCCACCGGCGAAGAAGTAGATGTCGAGTGGATCTTCTTCCGTCGCCTCTGCAGCACCCTCGGCGAACGCGGTTCCGGTCATCGCGAACGCGAGGAAGAGAACGGCAACAACTGAGATCGCGATTCGCCGTGCGGATCGCGTCTTACAAGCTCGATACATCATATACACCCTCCTGTGTTCACAGGCCGCGTCGAATCGAACTTCTCTCTCATTCGGTTCCGGCCTCTCCGCCGAACCGGTTGCTCAAGCGCTTGTCGTCGAAGGCCTCCGATACCGGCTGCATGAAAGGCCATTCATGCAGTCATCTTCTCTCGGCCTGTGTACGTACACATCGTACGGTGGGGATGCGCAGCTGTCAAACGTTTTCTCACGGAGGCCGGTCGTTTACCGGCCCGGGGAGGAATGAGATGTTGCCTGCACGCCCCGACGGCGCATCTCACCGGCACGCCCCCACGGCGCGTCCTACCGGCGCATCTTACCGGCACGCCCCCACGGCGCATCTCACCGGCACGTCCCACCGGCGCACCGTTCGCCGGCGGCAGCGTGTATTGCATTCGACAGCTTGACAGCCACCGATGCGCGTCACCGATCCCGGAACGCTTCGGCGCCCGGAAAGCCGAGACGCCTGCGGGCTACCTCCTCGCGAAAGAGAACGTATTCACAGCGCACACTCGTGAAATGCGTTCCACTCGCTCCGGTGATTGCCACCTCGATCG
>SLAN01000047.1 GCA_007126865.1 Spirochaetales bacterium
ACCTTCCGGGTCATCGTTGAGTATCGCCTCGGCTTCCGAGAGAAGTGCTCGCACCTCGTCACGAAGCGACTGAGCTTCGGCAATTCTTCGGGTCATCTCCTCCATGGCGGTGTTGTACCGTGACGAAAGGTCGGCAAGTCTCGCTGAGAGCGACTCGAGCTCGAGCTTCTGTGCCTGTGCCCGTTCGCTTTCACGTATCGGTTCATCCGGATCGGCAAATGCAGCTATGATCGCGTCGACCTCCTCGAGAAGTTGTGACAGACGGGGGTCCGCCGCTTCGAGTCGGTCGACGGCGAGATCGGGATAGCGATAGACCAACTCGTCAGGGTCGTCGGGATCTTCCGGTTCCTCGGGAATCTGGTCGGGCGAGTCGTACGGAACTCCCTCGATCCCGATTAACTCCGCCCGCGCCAGCTCCCGTTCGAGGGAGTCGTACTCCGACTCGAACTCCCGGTTACCCGCTGCCAGATATGCGTTAGCCGCGTCGACCTGGCGGGAAGCGATCTCGTCATAGAGAGCCTCAACGTACGGATCGAATCGCGCGAAGTACCGCTCGGATCGCTCTCCACCGCCTGCACGTCGGTCGAACGCAGCCTGGTATCGCGCGAGAGCATCGGAGGCGTTGTCGAAACGTTCATCCGCGGACCTCCAGACCGATTCGAGCGCCGCGAGCCCGGCGTCCGTCGCGGCGAGTGCCGGCAGGTCTCTGCGCTCGCCGGCTATTGCCGCAATTGCATCGGCTGCCTCCGCTGCGACCCGGTAGGCGGTACGCTCTGCTTCCCGATCGGGAATCTCGGCCCGGCCGACGGTGCCTGCAAGCTGCAAACGAGTTTCCTCGCGACGATCCTGGACCGCAAGGGCGTTTTCGCCGAGCGAAAGCAGACGCGAAGCCGCATCGTATGCCGCTCGCGCCTCATCAAACGCTTCTTCCTCCACAAAACCTTCCGCTTCCGCGATCGTTTCGTCGATTCGTTCGTCGAGATTTTCGACAACGAGGTCGAGCCGTTCCTCCACGAAGCGCCTGACTGCGGCAAACATCCCCTCTTCGCCTGCGTTTGCGCTTCGCCCGTACGCGAACCATCGGTGAAAGGTGAGATACGGATCGGGGTCGTTCAGTTCCCGGATATCACGTACTTCCGCGTCGAGCTCCCGAAAATAGCCTCCAAGGCCCGCCGAACGAAACTCACTGTCCGCGATTGTGCCGAACGAGTCGAGTAACGGTTCGACATCGGGCAGCTCCGCCTCGCGGTCGGACAGAGCTTCGACAAAGCGGGCGACCTCTTCGTCTACATCCTCGAAGCTTGCCCTGCTCTCGGAAGCTACCCGCGCAAGCTCGTCTTCCGCCGCGGTCGCCTCTTCGACGAACTCGTCCGGATAGCCGGTTTGCTCAAACTCGGGACGGAAGAGCCCGAGCCCCCTGGCGTACTCCTGTACCGCCTCGGAATACTCACCGGCGTCCATGAGCTCGAATGCCCGGAGGCTTATTTCTTCGAATCGGTTGAGGTTGAAACGGAGCCTGACGATGTCGCGCCATTGTTCGAACTCGCGAAGCGCATCCTCGGTGGGAGCGTCGTCGAGAGCCTCCATCTCCTCAATGAGCGCATATGCGGCCTCTATGTTGTCCGGCTCATTTCGCAGCGTATCGATGAGCTGCTGCCATAGCTCGTTGTATTGTGCCCGAATCTGACGTATCCGGCGCAGCAGTCGTTCCGGCTCGTCGAAGCGATTCGGATCCTGCCGCGCGACTTCCTGAAGAATTTCCACCGCTTCGTTGTATCTGCGTTCCTCGATTAGCTCTTCGGCTGTTCGAATCGGATCCTCGCGTTGTCCGAACGGATGGACCGAGACGGTGGCGAGGAGCAGTACCGCGGAAATGGAGAGAAGCGTGACTACCGCTCGCATTCGTTCCCTTCAGGCCGATTGACCGTCGTCTCCATTTATTACATCAAGTTCCTGTATGACGATGGTACTACGCTTATCGACCGATCGACAACGGTCTTCAAGATCGGGTAAGAGATTCGCATACAAGAAGTTCCGGTGGATTGTACAGCGCGATTGCGTTATAGTTCGGAGCAGAGGGACGGTTTGAATCAAAGTCGTAAGACGAGCTGCGTGTCGATAATCCTCGCCTCCGCCGGCATACTCCTGTTCCTCGGAGGACCTGCGAGTATACACGCGGACAATTGGAGCGAGTTCTACGCCGAAGGGTCCGGACTGCTCGCGGAAAGCGACATCTGGGACTCGCTGTTCACACAAGGTGGCCGGCGTCAGACCGGTCTTACCGTCTTTCCGCTTCTCGAGATACCGCTCGGTGGCGAGAGGGAATCGATGGGCACCGCTTACACGGCGGTTGCTCGCGATCTCAGTGCGATCGAGGCAAATCCTGCGGCGACCGCTACAATGTCGCACACCGAGCTCGGTCTGTTTCACCGCAACTACATCGCCGATACCTCAGTCGAGGGCGCCGCCTACTCGATTCGCTTCGGGGATCTCGGGATCGGAGGCGTCGCTCGTTACCTTCACGTCCCGTTCACGGGTCGTGACGACCGGGGGCGACAGACGCTCTCGGCCCGTTACTCGGAGTTGAGCGCTGCGGCGAACATCTCCTATAACCTCTTCCGCAGTTACCGATTTCACGGGGTGAGTGTGGGAATGAATGCAAAGGTTGCACACCGGTCGGTCCCCGAAATAATCGCCCCGGATCAGTCGGCAACGTCGTTTCTGGTTGATGCCGGAGCGCTCGTGCGGTTCAATTTCCTCAAACCGTTCGCAAGTCGCGATCGCAACGCCGCCTTCGGAGTCGCTGCACGGAATTTCGGTACGCTCGCGCGCGATGAGTCGCCGCCGTCACTCGTGGCCGCCGGACTCGCCTACAGTCCGCTCCGCCCCGTTACGATCGCGCTCGACGCGGAAATGCCGATTAACCTCGCTCCCGACACCCCTTCAGCGCCGTTCGCGGTCGCCGCAGGTACCTCCATTCGGGTCACCGACTTCTTCAGTGCCGGAACCGGTGTTCGGTTGAAGGGCGGTAATCCGAGGCTGAGTCTCGGCGGCAATGTCGATTTCGATTCGGTGTCATTGACGGTGAATTATACGCTCGACATGGTTACGCAGGTTTCAGGACCCGATAACTTCAGCATTGAAGCGCGTTTCAATTTCGGCGACCGGGGACGCGCCGAACAGCGCAGACATCTCGAGGACCTCTACCTGGAGGGTGTCGAAGCACTTACCTCCGGTGAGCTCGAGCGAGCCGTGTCACTGCTCGAGCAGGCAGTTGAGATCGATTCCCGCTTCGAGCCGGCCGAGGAAACACTCGCGAACGCACGTCGAGCCCGAGAGCTCGAAGAGGAGATGCGTGCACTCGGCGACCTCGAAGAGCTCGATCGCGATCCCGGCGAATTGCTTCGCGAGGACGAGGAAGAAGACAACAGCGAAACCTCCGAATGAGCGCGGAGGCGAGAGTTATGCGTTTCGGGTCGGCCGTGCGACCGCTGCGGTGCGTTCCTTGATCTGCCAGTAAAGCGCAAGCAGGGAAAGATCCACCTTACGATCGGCCACATCGCGGGTGAGCGCTCCCAAGCTTTCTCCATCACCCTGATTCAGCCAACGCTGTAGCTTCCGTCGAACCTTCAATGCCCCGGAATTCCGGAGCCGACGCTCGAGCGCGAAGAGGAGGTCTCGTTCGATCTGTCCCGGTTTCCGTCGTGTGTGCTTGGGTATGCCGGCACTGTCGATGCTGCGTCGACGCATGACGTGCAGAACCTCCTCCGGTGTTGCGCGATCGAGCTCCTGAAGCAGTTCTTCGATTTCCACGACGAGCTCACTGAACTCGAATCGGATATTATCGATATTGCGACGAAGGGCGGTTCGGCGCGAAATTGCCAAAGCTCCACGGGCATCCTTTACCGACAGCAACCCGTACACGAGTACCGAGACGAGCAGCGCTATGACCGGATAGTACACTTCGGTGAGGCCGGGAACTCCGAAAAAGAGAAACGTACTGTACAGGGTAAGGAATGTCAGAGTCGTCCAGAAGAATCTGTTCAGGAAGCGGAGGTCGAGCGCCCAGATTCGGGCATCGTGAGTAGCTATCGAGTAGAGATGTTCGCGAAACTGTCTGATTCGTTCAACCGGCGGTTCATGACCGAACAAACCGATCGGTACGCCGGACTCGAAGACCTCGACCATACTCTGCCGTTCGCTGAACGGGTGGAGGAAAAGCGAACTGCCGTCGAGGCGATACAGATGTACGAGATAGCGTCTTCCCGCGTACCTCGGCATATTACCACGATAGTGAGCACTTCTTCCGGCTGTCAAGATTGATTTGTCCGGATTAGCGCCTGTTCGACGAATTCGGAGTAGCCGAAGAGCCGAGCGTACTGGACCGCACTCATGCCGAGTTTGTCCCGGGTTTCCGGGTTCGCTCCGTTTCGTAGAAGAAGCAGTGCCGTATCCATGAACCCCTCCGAGACGGCGAGCATGAGCGCACTCTGTCCGTTAGCGTTCTGGATATCCAGGGTAGCTCCTCGTGCTATGAGCTGTCGGACGATTCCGATCTCGCCGCGGCCGGCGGCTTCCATGAGTGGAGTATTGCCTCGATCTGCACTGATCGCGTCGGCGCTTGCGCCGTGTTCGAGCAGGAGCTCGGCAATAGCGTTTTTCTGGTGACGTATTGCGAGATTCAGTGCCGGAACACCGGAGAGATCACTCGCGTTGGGACCGATTCCGATTCGCAGGAATAGCTCGACACTCTCGAGATCTGTTTCGATAATCGAGCTTGCAAGCGATTGTTCGGTTAAACTCTTTCCCCTGGCCAGTAGTGCCTCACGTGCGTTCATGAACTCACGGCGTCGGATTTCCTGTTCCGAACACGCGCGAATGAAGTCGAGCAGCCGTTCCCGTTCGAGAAAGACCGCCTGCGGCGATACGCACGGATGCAATCGCTCTCGCTCGGAATCCGTACGAACGAAAACGCTGAGACCGGTATTCGAACAGAGGCAGTACCCGGAGAGAAAATGGATCCAGGGAGCAGTGTGTTCGGAGATACCGGAGATGATTACAACCTGCGTGAGTGTAGTGAGTCGGTACCTGAGTCGTGCGGGCGAAAACGATTCCCATTCGCGTCCGAACTCGAACGAAGATGTCGTAATACCCGAACCACGCAAGCCGGAAATAATAGACTTTCGGTCCTCGTTTCGATCTGAGCTGTAGAATATGCCCGTTTTCACTTCCGAACCTCAGTCGCTGGATAGATTTACGACCGATTCGATTCGGAACTTGATCGCCGGGTGTTCACTCGAGCATATGACGGCGAACGAGATCGTCGATGTCGTCGGTGAGTTTCGTCTTCAGTTCGGTAGCAAAGCGAGCGATCGAATCCTGCCGATCGCGAAGCTCCCACTCCTGTTCCTCAAAGAAGAGCTCGGCGGGTCGCATTCCGAGAACTCTCGCGATCTTCCCGAGTACCGGGGCAGAGGGAAATTTGGCACCGCTCTCAATCTCGCTGATGTAATTGGGCGTTAAGTCACATTCTTCGGCCACGCGCGCCTGCGAGAAACCGAGACGACTACGCCCACGGCGCAGATTCAGTGAGAGAAGAGACTGAACTTCGGATACCTCACGCTCCGGCGAACCTGACACGGGTGAGACTATGGGTGCACCTCCGGTTTTCGGCAACGTACATACAGCGATGTATAGATCACGCTTAGAGCGACGTCCGCCAATGAGATTGCCGTTCGGGCGTTGGAGCGCTATTGTGAGCGATCATGACAATGCCTCGATTCTCAGTAAAACTGCGCCCTGCTACCCTCCGGGCGGATATTGCGACCGATCCGATCTCGATACCGCGATTTCTTCCCGGTGAGCGGGAGGCCGTTCTGTTGGTACACGGTTTCACCGGAAGCCCTCACGATATGGTGTACCTCGGCGAACGGCTGAACAACCGGGGATGGACCGTCAGCATACCCCGACTGCCGGGACATGGAACCTCCGGATGCGATCTGTTGAACAGCGGTCGTCGCGATTGGCTGCGCCGCGTTATCGACGCGTATCTCGACCTGAAAAGCGAGTACCGTCGCGTGAACGTCTGTGGACTGAGTATGGGCGGGGTGCTCGCGCTGATTCTCGCATCGTATTTTCCCGTGGACCGACTCGCGCTTGCAGCTCCGGCTCTGGAGGTGAACAACCGACCTATGTGGCTCTCGCCGATCGTCGGTCCGCTGATACCGCGTATGCCGAAAGAACCGGACCAGACGAACGAGGATAAGCCGGAGCTGCAGCATCTAACGAGGGAGTATTGGTCGTTCCAGTGGAACCGGCCGGCTGCCGAGCTCTATCGCCTCATGCGATATGCCCGGCGCCGCCTGAGGCACGTTGCATGCCCCACGCTCACAATGGTGTCCGAGAGGGACGAACTCGTGCCGATGTCGGTTACCGATCGCATTCGCAGATCTATAGGTGCCCATGAAACGCGATTCGAGGTGCTGCGCGAGAGCAGCCACGTGCTGACAAATCACAGCGAGCGAGACCGGGTTGCTGACCTCGTACTCGAGTGGTTCGCTGACCGGTAACCGAAGTCCGATAAGCTCCTGAGGTTCACCAGCGATGGTGGACCCGCTCGCGTATCCACGTGTTGTAGACGTCGCGGACCGACTGCATCTGTTGCTCCGAAAGCGGCGCGAGCCCCGCCGCGGCGACATTCGACTCGACCTGCTCGATCGACGACGCGCCCGGAATCACCGTCGACACCGCCTGTTCCATGAGGATCCACCGGATCGCCAGCGCGGCAAGCGGATGATCGTCTCCGAGTTTCTGCCGGAGCTCACGGGTTGCTTTCACCCCGGTCTCGAAATCGACTCCCCCGAACGTCTCGCCGCGATCGAACGCAGCTCCCTCGCGGTTGAAATTCCGGTGGTCGCCTTCGGCGAATGTCGAGCTCTCGTCGAACTTGCCGCTGAGCAAACCGCTTGCGAGAGGTACCCGCACGATGATTCCTACGTTACGCTCCACAGCCGCCGGGAAGAACCGCTCCGCCGGTCGGTGGCGATACATGTTATATATGATCTGAACGGTGGTGACATTCTCGTACTCGATGGCCTTCAGCGCCTCCTCCACTTTCTCCACGCTAACGCCGAGATTCGCTATCTTGCCCTCATCGCGAAGACGATCGAAGACTTCGAAGACCTCAGGACGGTAGTAAACCTCGGTCGGCGGGCAATGCATCTGAATCAGATCGATGCGCTCGAGGCCGGTATTTCGCAGGGAGTTCTCAACGAAACCGCGCATCGCCTCCGGGGTGTACGCCTCGGCGACATGGGGGTTAAGCCGTCGCCCGCACTTCGTTGCGACGTAGATCGTTTCGTTACGAGAACGGACAACGCGGCCGACAGCCGCTTCGCTGCGTCCGTCTCCGTACACGTCGGCAGTATCGATAAAGTTCACACCGCGATCGATCGCGCGATTCAGTATCTGATCGGCGCGCTTGTCATCGAACGGTTCTCCCCATCGCCCTCCGACCTGCCAGGTTCCGAGTGCGACTTCACTGATTTCATATCCGGTTTTGCCGAGCGTTCTGTACTTCATACCAGCGAGCATAGCGCCACCTGCGTTTCCGCTCAAGTAGCACGTTGGTCGCGTCAGTCTGGTTGTCTTCGATCTGCCGAAACGATTATACTGCTGCCGGCGGACTGACCTATGATTGCATTTTGTATTAAGAAAGCGTTCTTCGACCTCTGGGATAACCTCCTCGTTATCGCGCTTCTGAATCTCGGATTCATCGCGATATTCGCGCTCATACTTTCGGCGACGAATCTCCTTGCCGCCATCGATACGTTCCTCGTGGCCTTCCTAACCCCGACGCTCGCGATCATGGGAGCGACACTCTACCTCGGCGGAGTCTCGCTTGCTACGCGCGACATGGCCAACTACGAAACTCCGGAGTTCCGCGAGATACTTCGTTATTTCAAGCAGGCTCTTCCGGTGTCGGCAGTACTCGGACTGATCTACGTAGTGCAGTTTTTCGTTACATCGGTGGCGTTTCCGTTTTACGTGCAGATCGACAATATCTTCGGCCTCGGCGCTATCGTATTTCTCTTCTGGGCCTCGATCATCTGGCTGCTTGCGAGTCAGTTCTATCTTCCGATCTACACCCGGCTCGACCGTTCACCGAAGAAGATACTGCGGAAGTGCTTCCTCGTTTTCTTCGATAACACCGGTTTTGCCGTCGTAATGGCGATTGGAGTCGTGCTCCTTTCTGCCGTTTCCTTGCCCCTCGCAATGCTCATACCGGGACCTGCCGGTGTTATGATGTGGTTACAGAGCGGATTCAAGCTTCGTCTCCTCAAGTACGATTACCTGGAGGCAAATCCGGAGGCGGACCGGCGGAGCATTCCTTGGGACCAGCTTCTGTTTGAGGACCGTGATAAGGTAGGCAAGCGCACCCTCAGGGGTATGATCTTTCCCTGGAAGGAGTAGATTGCGCGGCATCGATCGCGAGAGCAATGGCTCCGCTGAGGCCGGGAGTCTCACCGAGTCCCGGTTTCACGATATAGTCGTTCAGATGACCGCTTCCCCACGCCGGTGGAAAGTAACCGCCCATAGCACTCTCCGCCTCACGGCGGACTCTCTCGATAAGCCCTTCAACGCTCATTACTCCACCGCCGAGTACGACGATATGTGGTGACAGCAGCGCGGTAACGGATACCACCGCATGCGCCAGGTAGAATGATTCGGTGTTCCATGCTTCGTGGTCGGGCGCGAGCTCCTCGGCGGGAACGCCCCACCGCTCCTCGATTGCCGGACCGCAGGCGAGCCCTTCGAGACAGTCGCCATGGTACGCGCACACGCCGGAGAATTCGAGGTCGCCGGGGGCGCGCGGTGTTTTCAGATGCCCCATTTCCGGGTGAACGAGCCCGTGAAGCAGGCGCCCGCCTACCACCGCTCCTCCACCTATGCCGGTGCCCACCGTGAAATATACGAGAGTCGCGCCGCTCGTACCGGCAGCAATCGAGCTTCCCGCACCCCACCGGAACTCGGCGAGTGCGGCGGCATTTACGTCGGTGTCGAATCCAACCGGAACACCGAACTCCCGGGCGAACGGTCCGGCAAGATCGGTGTATCTCCAGCCTGCCTTCGGTGTTTCGGTTATCCATCCGAACCGCGGCGAACCGATCGATGGATCGAGCGCGCCGAAACTGCCGATTCCGAACGACCTCGGCGGACCGAATTGCTTCTCTTTGCTTCTGAAGAAATCGAGACATTGCCGGATGGTTTCTTCCGGAGTGCCGGTAGCGATCCTTGCCGTATCGAGTATTTCGTCGTGAGAATGAGCCACTCCACAGACAAACTTGGTCCCGCCGGCCTCGATAGCTGCATAGACATCACGTCTCGTCATGGGGCGAAGCTAGCCGGCCCCTATCGCCGTGTCAAGCTGCAATCTACCATGAGCTCCGGATGGAAGCCGTCGCGACGCCGCCTTCACGGCGCCGCTTGACGACGGGCGCCGTACGCGTCGAAACTCATGAACATGTCACGCATAATCCTTGCTTCCAATCGGCTATCTGTGTCCGCTCAACGAACCGAGAGCGGCTTCTCATACACACCGAGCGTCGGCGGCCTGGCAACAGGGCTGAGCAGCTTCTTCGAGCGATCCGACAGCCTTTGGGTCGGCTGGAGCGGATTGGCCGATGACGATCTGAGCGACGAGGAGCAACGAAATGTAAGCGAGACTCTTCGCAATAATTACAAGAGTATCACGGTGTCTTTGTCGCGAGCCGATCTCGATCAGTTCTATTACGGATTCTGCAACAACGTAATCTGGCCGCTCTTCCATTATTTCCCGACATTCGTGGATTACGATCCGGCGGCATGGGAGAAGTATCGAGAAGTCAACGAGCGGTTTCTCGCCGCCATTACCTCGGTAGCCGGACCGGACGACTACATCTGGATTCATGACTACCAGCTCATGTTGCTGCCGGGAATGGTTCGCTCCCATCTGCCGGACACGAAGATCGGCTTCTTTCTTCATATCCCGTTCCCGAGTTACGAGCTTTTCCGCCTTCTCCCGTGGCGCGAGGAGCTTCTGCACGGGATGCTCGGTGCCGACCTGCTCGGATTTCACACGTACGACTACGCGCGCCACTTCCTTTCGAGTACTCGGCGCCTGCTCGGACTGGAAAACAATCTGGGAATTGTACGTGACCGCAATAGTATGTCGAAGATCGATGTTTTCCCGATGGGTATCGACTACGAGAAGTACTCCACCTCCTCGCAACAGCCGAAAGTTCGCGAGGAGATCGAACGAGTGGATGCCTCTACGGAGGGGCGTCGAGTCATTTTTTCCGTCGATCGCCTCGATTATTCGAAGGGAATCCCGAATCGGCTGCGCGCCTACGATGCCTTCCTCGATCGCTACCCTGCGTATCGAGGCAAGGTTGAGCTCGTGATGATCGTCGCTCCCTCGCGAACCGAAGTTCCGCGTTATCAACGGTTGAAACGGGAGCTCGATCAGCTTGTCTCCACGATAAACGGGAAGTTCGGAACCATCGATTGGGTGCCCATCAAGTACTTCTTCCGGGCCTTTCCATTCGACAGTCTCTGTGCGCTGTATCGCTGCTCGAGTGTACTGCTGGTAACTCCGGTGCGCGACGGGATGAATCTGATTGCCAAGGAATACGTTGCCGCCCGATCCGATTTACGCGGCACCGTCGTGCTGAGCGAGACTGCCGGTTCGGCGCGCGAAATGAGCGAATCGATTATCGTGAATCCCAGTGATATCGACGGGATCGCGGACGCGATCCGGAGGGCGCTTGAAATGCCGGAGGCGCAACAGGAGGCAAACAACCGCAGCATACACGAGCGACTCTCGCGCTACGATGTACACTTCTGGGCGCGGGACTTCATGGAGAAACTGGAGACGATTGTCGAAAGCCGTGAGGATCTCCGCAGTCGCCGTCTTCGCGGCAAGGACAGAGAAGAGGTGCTCGAAGCGTTTACCGGCTCGCGACGCCGCCTTCTCTTTCTCAACTATGACGGTACGCTGGTCGAATTCGGTGACCGGCACCAGGAAACGCAGCCGAATGCGCGTCTGCTGAGAAACATCCACAAACTCGCAAAGGACGAGCACAACGAAGTGGTGATCGTCAGCAGTCGATCGAGAGCGGACCTCGATCGTTGGTTCAGCGATAGCGACGTCGGACTCATCGCCGAGTACGGCGTATGGGTCAAGTCACGCGACGAAGAGTGGAATCTCATCGAGCAAATCGACAATGACTGGAAAGAGATAATCCGGCCGATTCTCGAACGCTACGAGATGCGAACGCCGGGCTCGCGGATCGAGGAGTCGGACTACAGCCTCGGCTGGTCGTATGGAAATGCCGAGCCGGAGCTTGCCGCCGTACGGAAGAGCGAGCTGCGCGACGCAGTGCTGAGCCTGACCGGCAATCTGAACCTGTCGATCCTCGAGGGGCGCAAGGCACTGGAGATCAAAAACTCGATCATTAACAAGGGACGTGGCGCGTCGAGATGGCTTTCACGCAGCGAGTGGGACTTCATATTTGCCGTCGGAGACGACTGGAGCGACGAAGAGCTCTTCTCGATGCTTCCGGAGTGGGCGTACTCAATCAAGGTCGGTCTCGATATCTCATCGGCCCGGTACTTTCTCGAAAGCGAGCACGAGGTTCGGCAGCTCATTGAAGATATGACACATTGAAACGAACCGGCGAAATCGAGGTTGCATCGGTATGTCGGCGTTTCGAACAGTGTAGATGTATTCGGTATGACGGCGTTTCGCACAGTGTCGGTGCATGATTCGCTCGCGAACGCCGCCTTTCGTTGCCGGACGAAGCGCTACTCAGCCGCAACGACGCCGTTTTTCAGCGTGCCGATCTGCTCGATTTCGACTTCAACGGTATCGCCCGGGGAAATCGGCCCGACGCCGCTCGGTGTTCCGGTGAGTACGAGATCTCCGGCCTCGAGCGTTATATTGTGCGAGATATACTCGAGAATTTCCGGAATGCGGAAAATCATCTGGCCGGTATTCGCCTCCTGCGCGACCCGCCGTCCGACCCGGCAGCGAATCGCAAGGTTGTGCGGATCATCGATCGAACCCCGCGGAACGATGACCGGGCCGACCGGACAGAATGTATCGAAGCTCTTGCCACGATACCATCCCGATCGGTCGAGGTTCTGGATGTTGCGTTGGCTGATGTCGTTCGCACACGTGTAGCCGAACACGTATTCCATTGCACGATCGGCGGAGACGTTCTTCATCGTCTCGCCGATCACGACGGCCAACTCGGCCTCATGGTCGGTCCTCGGCTCTTCAAACTCATATTTTGCAACGATCGACGGTAGCTCGATATTCTCGCCGGGGCCGAGCAGTGCATTCGGTGTCTTCGGAAAAAGCACCGGTTCCTTCGGCGCATCGGGGGTGAATCCTCTGACACGTACCGAAACACTTTCCTTG
>SLAN01000043.1 GCA_007126865.1 Spirochaetales bacterium
GCCCGCGGCGGAGATCGTACCCGTATTTCGCAGTTGCGCCAGATAGTTGCGCACTTCCTCGCCCTCTTCGCTCAGTTCCTTCTGCTCTTTGGTAATCGCATTCTTTCGTTTCTGCAGCTGGCGTGCCTGATTCATCTTGTCTTCAGTCAGTTTGCGCCCCGATTTATGGATTTTGCGGATCGTCTGGAGATTCAGATTGATGTCTTCCAGCTCATCCTCGATCTCCGACAGTCGTGTATCTACTTCCGTCAGGCGGGCACGGCTTTTCGGGTCGTAGCCGACCTCGATGAGCGTTTCCATACCGGCGACACTTCCAAGTGTCTTGGCGTGCACCTCTTCGATCGCTCTCGTCTGCCCACCGACAATGCTGGCTCGTTTGCCTTTGCATACAACCTTGAAGTCGCTGCTCACCGTCGAATTGATGATACCGTCGCTCACCACCACCAGACCGCCCGACTCGACGTGTGCGTTCTCGATGAACTTAGCCCACAGTCCTTTACCGGCGCGTATGTTGCCCCCACCCTTTCCGGCAATTCCCTGGTGAACGATGATATCGCCTTCGGCGTCCATATCGCACTTGCCGACACTGCCCATAACCTCAATATTTCCCGCTGCCTTCACCGAGAACCCGTCGTCAACACTGCCTTTGACCATAACGGTGCCGAGAAACAGCACATTCCCGGTCTTAACACCGACGTCACCGTTTACCACGTAAACGGGCTCCACATTGAGGCGACCGGCCGTCAGCACAACCTGACCGTTGATGTCTGCAGTTGCCTGCATACCGTCCGGTGATATGGAGACATTCTTACCGGCGAGGATCTCCGTATCGGCACCGTCGGTCGCCGGAATCATCTTTCCGGTGACCGTACGCCCCGCTTCACCGCGTTCGGCAGGTTTCTTACGAGCAA
The DNA here is from genome assembly GCA_007126865.1 of Spirochaetales bacterium. GTDB lineage: Bacteria > Spirochaetota > Spirochaetia > DSM-27196 > SKKC01 > SLAN01. The sequence goes on from SLAN01000043.1 coordinate 912, forward strand.
GCACCTGACCTTCAACGACGTTCTGAATCAGGTTCAACTCCTTGAAATCGACCCGCCCGTTCTTCTCCTTCAGCCGGATTCCGTCGCGCTCAGCCTGGAAGTTGTAGATCACCTTCGCATCTTCGCCGTTTCTCGGTTTCGTTCCCTCCGCCACCAGCACTGGTTCGCGGAAAACCGGCTCGTCCTCGAGCCTCGTAAGTCGATCCTCGAGAAAGCCGTGTACGACGTCATGACTCTTGAGAAAACCGACGATTCCGTCACGGCTCGGGTCGGCACCGTTCGGCCCCGGCGGCAGAAGCGTCACGTACGCCTTCATTTCCTGTTCGGCAATCTCCACGCTCATTGCCGAGTCGTTCGCAGGATTGTGATCGAATTCACCGATTTTCACATATTGACCGTCGGCGTATTCGACGATCTTTCCGACGAGTGCACGCTCGACCGAATCGATTCCTCGCTCGGCGAGGAGGTTCATTGCCTGCCTGACCGTAGCCGGTTTGCCACCGCCTGCCGGTGGCGTCACCTTCAGGAGAATCCCCTCCGGGGCTCGGCGGACGAAAACTCCGCCGTCGACGACCGCTTCTCCGCCGTCACCATCACCGAATGCTCCGTCGGCCGCGCCTTCGGTGTCATCGTCGGCTGCGCGAGTCGACGGATACACAAGAAGCGAGCACGGACGTTTCCCGATGCCCAGTACGCCGTGACGTTCGCCTTCGAGAATCTCGTAGTCGAGTTTACGAATTGGTATGCCGAGCTCGATTGCCGCCTGGCGGAGTGCGTCCTCCACCGTTTCGCCCTGAACGTGGACGTAGGTCCGCTCGCGGTCCTGCTCCGCCTGACTCTGCATGAAAGACTGGAGCTGTTCATACGTGACCACGACCGCCTCCTACATAAGCCCCTTCTTGAAACTGGTCAGCTTACTGCGCAACCGCATTACCGCTTTCGTGTGTAGTTGAGATACCCGTGATTCGGTTACCTCAAGCACCTGACCGATCTCTTTCAGGGTAAGGTCCTCGTAATAGTACAGGACCAGGACCTTTTTCTCTTTGTCGGGAAGTTCGCCGATTGACTCAACTATTACGCGTTTGATCTCGTCCTTTTCGACGATCGTATCCGGATTCAACGTCTTCGGGGACTCGATACTGTCGGCGATCGAAACCTTGTCATTGTCTTCACCCTGATACCACACGTCGTTCAGACTGAGAATCGAGGTACCGGCGATTTTCTGCATTTCCTTGTCGAACTGCTTGGGTGACATTCCCAACTGATCCGCGATCTCCTCGTCACTCGCGGGTCGACCGAGATTCGTCTCCAGCTCCTGCACGACACCCTCTATCTGCCGTGCCCGGGTTCGGACCGAGCGCGGCACCCAGTCAAGTGAGCGCAACTCGTCGATAATGGCGCCGTGGATTCGCTGAACTGCGTATGTCTTGAATTGGGTCTTCTGCTCGGGGTCGTACTTCTCGATCGCGTCGAGCAGACCGAAAACGCCGTAGCCGACGAGATCATCGAACTCTACGTTGTTCGGCATGCCCACCGCTAGTTTGCCGGCGACATACTTAACCAACGGAGCGTACTGCTTGACAAGCCGTTCCCGAATCTGAGGATCCCGGTTCTTCCGGTAGAGTCGCCACAGTTCTTCTTCGGTCCGCTCGGCGGGAAGCTCTTCACTCATGCACAACCCTTCTTCACTTTTCCCGCTTCAACACAGTGCGTATCGCATCGGCCATTACTTTCGGATCGTTCCCGTCTCTTCCTCCTCCGGACGGGGTGCTTCCATCCAAAGAATCGAGTCCCTCCGCGTTGCGATCGGACCGTGGATGTTCCGACGGCTCGCTCTCGTCATCCGACGATTCGGTGCTGGAGAACGAACCTGAGAATCCGTCGAGCTCCGGCAACTCGTCGGTTCGCTCAAGAAACTCTGCGTCCTCTTCGGCCACAATCCCGGATTCAGGCTCCGGCCGGGTCTCCTGTTGCGGTTCCGCCGCCGGAGCTTCCTCCACCTCTTCGACCAGCGACTCGTCAAACCCGTCGGGACTCTCTTCGTACGCTCTGTTCGCCCCCGCGGCTATCTCCGAATCATCCTCGTCGTCTCCAACGGATATATCAACACCCGGACCGGTCGACTCCGCGTGACCCACGTCCAGGAGCTCAGGAACATATCTTGCGAGCAGAATTCGCGCACCGTACACGCCCAGACCGAACACAATGCCGCTGAGCAGCGCCCGAAGAAGAACAGTACCGAACGAAACACCGGATATCAGCCCGACGAGCACCGATAGCAGAAACGCTGCAGCAGCGCCGAATCCGGAAGCTCTTACATCTACCGATACCTGCAATCGGCAATTCCCCTCTCAAATGAGCATGGTAGGCAAAATGCTACCTACCGTCAAGCAAGCATGGTTCGCTCTATTCGGCCGACCGACCGAACAGCCGTTTCAGAAACTGACCGACTCCTCCTCCTTCGCGGAATTCCA
>SLAN01000089.1 GCA_007126865.1 Spirochaetales bacterium
AGGCTATCGAGCCGATATACTCCGGCCGTCCGACACGCCCGGCCGGGTGCTGGCGATGGTCGATTTCGCGTAAGTGCTCACCGTCGCCGGCGCCCGCCACGCCTCGAGATCGAGCTGTTCAAGCGGTGTTCCGCCGGGACTCGCGATCGCGGCGTTATTGATCACCCCGTCGATTCTACCGAACCGGTCGGCGACTTCGGCCGTCGCCGCGGCGACCGCCGCCTCATCGCGCACGTCGGCACGGATGAACGCGAATCTCTCATCGACGCCTGCGCCGGCAGCCATGCGATCGCCGGCCTCGCGAGCGCTATCCAGCCCGACCACACGCCATCCGCGATCCAACAGAAAGTGCGTACAGCAGCGCCCGATTCCGCGCGCGGCTCCGGTTACGAGTACGACCTTCGCTTCGTTCTCCGGTTCGCTCACGTGACCTCCGCAGCTATGAAGGAGTCGAGGTTCTCGGCGAGCACGATCTCGATCGGCATGAGGATCTCGCCGGGCAACTGCTTCTCGAAAACCACGTGATGCGCCAGCGCCGATGCGGCCTCATAGCCCTGCAGCTCCGGCTTCTGCGAGATAATCGCATCAATCTCTCCCGATCTGATGAGGTCCATGTTGCGCGACAGCAGATCGTAGCCGACGAGCGGGATATGGCACTCGACGTCCAGCTCTCTCAACGCCGATACGACCAGCTCCGAGGCGGCATTCGTCACGAAGAGCGCCGACAGCTCGGAGAGCAGCGGTCGAAGCTTGTCCTTCACACCGCGGAGGTACTCCTTCTCGCTGCGATCGCTGAGTACAATCTCGGCCCGCTGCACATCCGGGAACCGCTGCCAGAAATCGTGAAAGCCCGAAGCGCGCCGGAGAAGGTGCTCGTCCGCGCGTCCGAGTGTTACCGATGCAACCGTCCCGGCCGGAGAGCGGACCAGCATCGACGAGAGGCGTCCGGCCACGGCACCACCCTGGTACGGATCCTGGCCCACGAACGGAATCCGCCGGTCGCCGGCACCGCGATCGACGAAACGCGAGTCAAAGCTCACCGCCGGAATGCCGAGATCGGCGATCGCGGAAAGCAGGTCGCTCTGAGACTCCCGCGATACCACCGGCGCAACGAGTAGTCCGTCCGCCTGTGCGGGAGCGGTGACGTCGCGGACCGATCCGTCCACACGGTCGGACGGCTCCTCCGCTCCCGCCGCAAACCGACGGACCGCCGCGCGAAAACTCGCTTCATCGTGACGATCGAAACAGCGCCTGCGGACCTCGACGTTACTGAGGGTCAATCGACCGATCGCCCGCTGCACACCGTTCAACGGAATGCGCCAGTAGCCGCCGTCCTGTTCGGGCGCAGGGGTCATCACATCGAAGAGAAAGGTCTTCGACTGCGACAGGTTGCGCGCGTGGAGATTCGGTTGATAGTCGAGCGCGGCGATCGCGGCCATGACCCGCTGTTCGGTCTCCTCGGCTACGCGGCCGCGCCCGTGTATAACCCGGTCGACGGTGCCGATGGAGACACCGGCGTGCCGGGCGACATCCTTAACCGTGCTCATCTCACCCAATAACTATAATCGGTTGAGCCGATAATACAACTCGTTCCAGCGCAGCTCCTGCTCGAACCTCTCGACGGTGGTGTTCTCGTCAATGACGACCGCCTCGACGCCGGTGATCCGCGCATAGTCGATGAGCTGGTCGCGCGTGACCGCCTGCGAATAGACGGTGTGATGTGCACCTCCCGCGAGTATCCAGGTCGCCGCGCCGACTTCCAGGTTCGGCTTCGGCTTCCAGAGCACGCGTGCGACCGGAAGATTCGGCATAGGCTTCTCCGGAGCAACCGCATCCACCTCGTTTATGATCATGCGGTAGCGGTCTCCGAGGTCGACCATGGTGGCGTTCAACGCCGGGCCGCCTTCCCCGTCGAATACGGCACGAACCGGATCGCTCTTCCCTCCGATGCCGAGCGGATGGATCTCGATTCGCGGCTTGCCGTTCGCAATCGACGGGCAGATTTCGAGCATGTGCGCGCCGAGTACCGAGCTGCTCTCGCCGGTGAAGTGGTAGGTGTAATCCTCCATGAACGAAGTTCCGCCGGTCCGGCCGATCGCCATGACCTTCGCCGTCCGCAGGAATGCGGCGGTCTTCCAGTCGCCTTCGGCTCCGAACCCGTACCCTTGTGCCATCAATCGCTGAGGAGCCAGACCGGGCAGCTGATCGAGCCCGTGCAGAACCTCGAACGACGTCGTAAAACCGGTGAACCCGCCTTCGTCGAGGAATCGTCGAATGCCGATCTCCTGCCTCGCGGCATAGCGCAGCGCCTCGTGGCGCTCCCCGCCCTTGTCGAGCTCCCCGGCGATCTCGTACTCGCTTCGATACTCTTCGACGGTACGGTCGATGTCGGCGTCGGAGACGGCGTCGACGTATTCGACGAGATCGCCGACACCGAAGCCCTCGACGGAGTAGCCGAACTGTGCGCGGGCGCTCACCTTGTTCCCCTCGGTGACCGCAACACGTCGCATGTTATCCCCGAACCGGGCGATCCGCCCGACCGTCGCATCGTGGTGGGCAAGCGCGACCGTCGACCATGCGCCGATCTGCGCCTGAACCCGCTGCTCCTTCCAGTGGCCTACTACCACCTTGCGGGGAACACCGAGGCGGGTAACAGCGAACCCGAACTCGCGTCCGCCGTGCGCCGACTGATTCAGGTTCATGAAATCCATGTCGATGCTGTCCCACGGAATCTCCGCATTGTGTTGGGTATGCAGGTGCAGGAGCGGCTTCGCGAGCGTCTTCAGTCCCGGCATCCACATCTGAGCCGGCGAGAAGGTATGCATCCATGCAATGACGCCGATGCATTCCGGTGACGAGCCGGCATCGGCAAGCATGCGGGCGATCGCATCGGAGCTGGTAAGCACCGCTTTGGGCACGATCTTGATGGGGATACGCTTGTCGCCGTTCAATCCGTCGACGATGCTGCGGGCATCGCGCTCAACCTGCTCGATCACCTCCGGACCGTACAGATGCTGACTGCCGGTTACAAACCAAAGCTCCTTGTTCGCGAGCAAATCATCAACCTTCATACTATTGCCTCCTTGCCATGACCTGAACTGCACCTGTAGACTGCAGTGTGTACGTACACACCGTCTAATGCATCATAGTCTCGCTTTTCCAGAGATGTCAAATTGATGCGCGGTGCGAGGCGGGCAAAAGGCAATGAGAGAGGATCACGGGGTGACGGCTCATTACTCGATCGGTCTCGATTTCGGAACGAACTCCGTTCGAGCGCTCGTCGTGCGTACCGGCGACGGAGCGGAACTTGCCTCGTACGTGCACGACTATCGGCACGGCAACGGCGGTGTCATAGAAGAGCCATCCGATCCGAATCTCG
>SLAN01000224.1 GCA_007126865.1 Spirochaetales bacterium
CCGTGCGAAAGCGCACTCTACGATACTCGCCCTTTACACGTCAATACCGCGATTATACTTCCGGCTCACCCTCCGCCTCTCGGGCCCGTCCGATCTCGCGTTCCTTCGTCTGAATCGATTCACGGAGGCGGCTTATCTCCTCGTAAATCCTGCGAACGTCACCGCTTTCAAGCGTCACCGGCTCGTTTCCCTCGTTCAGCAGGTCATACACGCTGTGACCGAGACGCGCCAGCTCCTTCTGCAGTTGATCTTCGAGCTGCATCTTCTCAAATCTGAGGATGCCGCTCCTACTCAAATCCTGCGCGCGGTCCTTCGCCTTGTTGAAAAGGTCTCTTGAGGTATCGACTCCTCGATCGAGCGCTCCTCGCATCTGCTGCCAGAAATCCATAGTCACACCCCTCCTCTCGTGTTTGACCGCGGCCGATCGCACGGTTAAACTTACGGCAAATTCCGCAATTTCGGCAAACACTACGAGGATACATCATGAATCTGATATTCGTCGGCCCCCCCGGGGCGGGAAAAGGCACGATTGCTGCGAAAATCGCCGCAGAACTCTCGATTCCGCACATCTCTACCGGTGACATCTTCCGTCAGAACATCCGTGAGCAAACCGAACTCGGGAAAAAGGTCAAACAGATACTCGATAGCGGTGAGCTCGTCCCCGACGAACTGACCATCGATCTGGTCAGCGACCGGCTGTCGCACAGCGACGCGCAAGCCGGCTGGATCCTCGACGGCTTTCCGCGAACCGAAACACAGGCGGCGGCACTCGACGAGTTCGCCCGTGTAGACGAGGTAGTCTTCTTCCGGATCGATGATGAAGAGGTCGTGAAGCGCCTCGGTGGCCGACGTGTGCATCCCGCCTCCGGTCGCACGTACCATGTGGAGTTCGACCCACCGAAGGAGCCGGGATTCGACGACGAGACCGGAGAACCGTTAATCCGCCGGGAGGATGATGAGCCCGATGCGATCCGCCATCGGCTGGACGTCTACAGGAAGGAAACGGCGCCGGTTGTCGACTACTACCAGCGTGACGGACGATTGGTCGAAGTCGACGGGGCCCAACCGATCGAAGGTGTCTTCGGAGATCTGCGCGCGATTGTAGAGGAAGTACGAAACCGCTGACCGGCTCACCTCAACACCGGGCGGTGCGGTCAGGCTATCCGCCCGGTCACTCCTCGTCTGTCACGCGACCGTTCTCAACAGCAAACCCGGCATCCAGAATGATACCCTCGACCAACTCCTTACGCGTACCCTCGAGATCTGCCAGTAGCAGCTCCAGCCGAGCCGTATCGGAGTAATTGCGTTCGAGAGCGCTTCTCAGATCTGCGAGGCCGGCTTCCTCTTCGTCGATATGGAGCAGGCGTATCTCGGCGATCTTGTAACGCGGCCGCGGATCGTCCGGGTCAGCGTCGCTCAGCGCCTGGTATCGTTCAACCGCGGTTCCGAACTCCGTGGCCCGGCGGGCAAGCTCGGCGAGCGCCCACATGACCTCGACATCTATCTCCTCGTCATCGGGAGCGGTTAAGCCAACGAGACGCTCCTCCGCGGCCTCGTCGCGATCGAGAGCGAAATAGGCGAGCCCGAGCGCTCGGGAAATATCCTCGCCGTCATCGAGCTCCTCCGCGCGTTGGAGATACGTAAGCGCATCCTCGTAGCGTTCCGCCTCATAATCGATGACTCCCAGGTTATAGAGCGCATCGACATCGACCTCGTTCTCCTCGAGCGCGCTCTCGTAGTACTCGCGCGCGCGTTCATCATCTCCGGCTCGATAGTACGCATAACCGAGCGTGCGCAGCAGCATGGTATTGCGCGGGTCCTCGACGAGAAGTGAGCTGAGTACCGAGATTGCATCGGTGATCCGGTCACCCTCGAGATACGCTCGCGCAAGGTTGAAATCGGCTTCGACGAACTCCCGGTCGAGATCGATCGCACGCAAGAAATACTCGGCGGCACGTTCGGCCTCTCCGAGATCAAGGTACGCGGTACCGAGGTTGTAGTACTCGGCAGCCAGTTCCTCGCGAGTCATATCGGTAGCACACCCGAAGAGTACCGATCCAATTCCGAGTGCACAGACCAACAGTCTCGCAGGGTGACGAGCTCGTTCGATCATACCCGAAGCACCGTCCGTTCGATTTCTCGTACCTGGCTGCGATACAGCTCACTGATATTCGACCCGTAATCGGCGATCAACTGTATGATGTTCCGGCGGAGCCCTTCCTGATCGATCCCGTTCAACCGGTCGCCGGCGTCACCGAGACCCGGCAGGATATACGCCGAATCGTTGAGCACCGGATCCATCCAGAGCGTTGTCACCGTCGCATTCGGGAGTGCGCGAACGATACGCAGCGCCCCCTTCAGCGCTGCAATTACGTTGAAGAAGCGAATCGAGCGCGGGCGCACCCCCTCGTTTTCGAGGTAGCGAAGAATCGTGACCAGGCTCCCTCCGGTTGCGTTCATCGGGTCTGCAAAGACCAGATCGCGATCGTGCAGGTCCTCGAGGCGGAAGAACGAGCGCTTGAGGTCGAGAATATACTCCATATCCTTCTCCCTGCGCTCCTCGTTGCGCGCGATGCGAAACAGCGCGAACGGGGTCACGTATCCGGTTGAGCTATACTCTTCGATTTCCTTGGACATAATCATGCTCGGGAGCAATGCACCCCGCAGCATAACACACATCACGGTGTTCTCGAGCGCGGTGTCCACATCCGGTATCTTGTGTACGGCGAAGTTCTGCACCGGATCGGTAACCGGCGTCGGTACCACAAGGTAGTTCTTCCGCGACCCCCCGCGCGCTCCGTAGGAGAAATTGAACAGCAGCTCGTAGGCGCGTTGAGTGTAGTAGATGAACTCCGCTCGCTCGGTACGAGTATCGCGCAACTTCGCGATCAGGCGGCTCGCTTCCCCGTGAACCTCTTTCGGCGTACCGAACGAGTAGACTTCGATGCGCGGGTCGTTTGCTGCAACCTGCTGCATGAAAGCACCCATTTCGTTGTACAGATCGATGAGACGTGAGCGATCTTCGCTGCCGTCGGACCGATCCCGCGCGGCGACCAGCCGCCGGAAAATCTCTATCGCCGCATCGTACAGCCGATTCATCTCGCGGAGCCGCTCGCCGTCATCCTCGGTAAGAAAACCGTCGAGGTCGGTCGCTTTCAGCACAATCTCATTGTCGGTTTCTGGCATAATGCTTCGCGCCGCATACTACCCGGGTGCACGCGTGATGCACAAGGTTGTATGGTCGCACTGCCGACGGTGCGGTATAGTACCGGCCACCGCGGTTGATTCAGTTTTCGGAGGTACGGATGATTAAACGGATAGTATTGATATCGGTCTTCGCGTTAGTGCTGGTTTCCGCGCCGGCATTCTCCCA
>SLAN01000206.1 GCA_007126865.1 Spirochaetales bacterium
GATACTGGGCCTTGATCGTTCGTGCATCGTACATTTCGGCGGCCTGGGCCCCGCGGAGCATCATGCAGTAGAGACTGCCCATGGTGTTGACGACCATGAGCACGTAGATAATCCAGCTCGCGTCGGGTATCAGAAGGAGCGGATAGAGCGCGAAGAAGAGAATCGCGAAGGTCAGCACCGTTCCCGTACCGAACTTCGATAGCGGCATGTGCTCTTCGAGCCAGTTGAAGACAACGGTGAAGAGCGGAATAATCACACCGGCGAGCACATAGACGGTACGAAGTCCGGCCGACCCGAACTCCAGCACAAGGAGGGTGTATGCGACGTTGTAAAGCAGGCCGAATGCGAGCCCGATGAAAAAGGCCTGGCCGATCAGCAAACCGATACCGGCCGGGGCGGATGGATTACGGCCGCTGCCGGGCGTGTACGGTGTGAGTGCTTCGGATGCAGTTGACACGGATTACCCTCGACTAAAGCGTATACATGTGACGGTTCGCCTGCAAGCGGGAGGTGGCAGCGTAACTCCGGGGCGCACTTCAGTTGCGGGAGGCAGCCTGGCCCCGGGACTAATCCCGCGGTGGGGCCGCCGACATCCGGATCGAGATGCTGGTCGGCAGGATGATTCTCCGTGGCTCGCTGTCGTCGGTACCGGTCATTCGCTGCACGAGACGATCGACGGCCGCCAATCCCATTCCGACCGCCGGTAACGCCATCGTCGTAAGGGGAGGATTCAGGTACCGGCTCAGGTAATCGTCGTCAAACCCGACCACCGACACGTCATCCGGGACGCGAAACTGTGCGTCTCGCAGCGCGAAAATCGCGCCGTAGGCGATCACATCGTTTCCCGCGAAGACGGCGGTTGGCGGAGCTCTCCGTTCGAGCAGGCGTTTCATTGCACGGTAGCCGCTGTCTTCGGAGAAGTCGCCGATTTCGAGCAGATCGTTGCCGTGGCCGAGCCGGTGCCGTGCTGCCGCATCGAGATATCCGCGAATCCGCTCGCGACTCGCGTTATAGTGCGACGGCGCATGTGCGATCATCGCAATCCGCTCGTGTCCGAGCCCGTGCAGGTAATCGACCATGTCGCCGGCCGCCTTGTGATTGTCGATGAACACCTGATCGGCCGGTGCGTCCCCGATATCGTCGAGGCTGACGACCGGCACGCCGACGTCGAGCAACTGTTCGAGTTGCGGGTCGTCGTCGCGCGTGTTTATCAGTATAACGCCGTCGAGTCGGTCACGAGCAACGAGCTCGCGGTAGTCGATCTCGCCCGACTGCGAGATCGGCTGAATAACAAGTTGTACTCGATGGCGATTCACCGCCTGAGACATTCCTTCCACCGTCCGCACAATGAACGCATCGGTGTACACGTACTGACTGTGGCGAATGTAGAGCCCGACCGAGCGATTGCGAACCATCGCCACGCGGCGCGCATTTACATCCGGCTCGTAGTTCAGCCTCTCGCAGGCCTGGAGAACGCGCTGGCGCGTTTCTTCGGAGATGTTTTTCCCCGGCGTATTGTTGAGGACGAATGACACTGTAGTCCGCGAGACGCCGGCCGCACGGGCCACATCCGATGCGGAGACTTTCTTTCGCTTCATAGGCGATCGCTGCCGCCGGCGCCCGTGGTTCACGAGCGCCGGCTGACGGTCGAGTGTATACCGGCTATCCTTTTACCGATCCAGCCATCATGCCGCGCACGAAGTATCGCTGCAGCGAGAAGAAGATAATCAGCGGCACGATCATGCTCACGAATGCACCGGCGGTGAGTACATGCCACGACTGGCCACGGCTGCCGACCAGCTCGGCGAGCCGGGTTGTGACAATCGGCCGGCGCGTACCGAAGAATACGAGGGCGACCAGGAGATCGTTCCACACCCAGAGAAACTGAAAGATTGCGAACGATGCGATCGCGGGAATCGAGAGAGGGAGAATCAGCCGCGTGAATGAGAGCCATGGGGTCGCTCCGTCGGCGAACGCCGACTCCAGGATCGAGCGGGGAATGCTCGAGATGTATCCGTACAGCAGGTAGGTAGCCAGCGGTAAACCGAATCCGGTATGTGCCAACCACATGCCTACGAACGTACCGTTCATCTGGTATCTCGTGTAGACCCGAAGCACCGGTATGAGTGCCATTTGCAGCGGTACGATCAGCAAGCCGACGATCATGACGAACATGATTTGCCGGCCCGGGAACTTCATCCATGCGATTGCGTATGCGGCGAACGCGGCCATCGTAATCGGAATGACGGTCGACGGCAGCGTTATGAGAATACTGTTGAAAAAGCCGGTAGCCATTCCGTCGGCGGTCAGTACCCGGTCGTAGTTCGCCATCGTCCACTGTTCCCAGTTGGTGAGCTCGAACAGTCCGACCCACCAGCCGGATTGCTGGATCGCGAGTTGCGTGCGAAACGAGCTGACGAGGAGACCGAGAGTGGGTAGCGTCCAGACGAGCAGAATGACGAGCACGAACAGCCGTGCCGGTATCCCCCCGATAATCCGCTGCACCTTCATCGAGCTGCCCGGTCCTCCGCGCGACGCCGCCTGCAATCGGAGCTCATTCTCCCGTGCCGCGATGCCTGCCGCATGTTCCTGTGTTTTTCCAGTTGTTGCCGTCATCGCTTACTTACTCCTCTGTTTCATCGAGCGGGCGTTCTGAACCATCAGCGGAATCACCACTACGAACAGAAATACCGCGAGCGCGCTGCCGCGCCCGAAGTTCCGCTGGACGAATGCCTCCTGATACATGCGCAACGCAACGATGTTCGTTCCGTACTGACCGCTGGTCATGACATACACAACGTCGAAGATCTTCAGGACCAGGAAGACGATCGTAGTTCCCACGGTGAGAATCGTGCCGCTGATATATGGCACGGTCACGCTGAAGAAGCTGCGAACTTCACCGGCACCGTCGATCCGGGCGGCCTCGATCAGGTCTTTCGGCACCCCTTTGACCGCCGCGCTCTGGATCACCATCGCGAAGCCGGTCTGCAGCCACACCATGATGAAGATCAGAAGCAGGTTATTCCACGGTCGCACGGTAATCCAGGCGACCGGATCGCCGCCGAGAGCGGTCACAATGGCGTTCAGAAGGCCGATCTGCGGGAGACCCGCCGGCTGGAACGCGTACACGAAACGCCAGATGACACTCGCGCCGACGAACGAGATTGCCATCGGCATGAATATCAGCGCCTTCACTACTTTCTCGGTGGTCGGCCGGAAACGGTCGGTAATCACGGCGATGAGCAACCCGAGAACCGTTGCAACCGTCGGTACCAGTAGCACCCACAGCAGCGTGTTACGCAGAATCACGAGCATCGCCGGATTGGTGAAGATATAGCGGAAGTTCGCCAGGCCCACGAACTCATTTCCGA
>SLAN01000273.1 GCA_007126865.1 Spirochaetales bacterium
CGTTCACGAGGGGCTCGCTGCAAACGATCGAGACTCCGACATTCCGTCGCTCGGTCAGGAAGTACTCGACAACGTATGGCGCCCCAGCGAGTACTACGATCTCGTGAATGACAACACCCCGGTGATCGAGGAGCTTGATCCGGAATACGGGCTCTTTCCGGACGAAGCCTCGAATACGATCCGCTTCAAGACCTCTGATTTCGACGAAGAGCTGAGCTATACCGCGATCACCGCGAGCGGCGCCAACCATATACGCTTTCAGGGGACGAGACTCGAAATACGACGCGATGGGAGAAACCGGCTGACCGCGTTCCTGACCACCGATGACGGAGAGTTCACCGTCCGGCTGCGTTCACTTTCCGGCGATCTCGAGGAAATACTGGAGCGGGAGGAAGAGCGGCGAGAAGAGGCGCTCGAGACATTCCATGCAGAAGGTCGTCGCCTTGGAAGCAGCGTATATGGGGAGATTCAGGTTGATGAGGACGGCCGGTTTACCTGGGACGACCTCGATGAGCTCAGGCCCAACGTTGTACCCCCGCATTACGGTGAGAGCGGTACTATGGCGTTCCGGTACTTCCCCTCACGCAATTTGACAGCCCAATACGACGGCGTCGTAAGCTTCCAGTTCGACGAAGCACCCGAGGACGAGCGAGTCAGTTTTCTCTATGAGCTCGAGAGTAACGGTATCCGTCTCACGTATGTACCGCTGTCGCAGATCCGCGACTTTCAGGTACGATCCGACAGCGCGTCGTCGCTCGTAATGTTCATGAACTACTCCGAGGCCCCCGAGGAGTCGGACGCGAGCTCCTGATGTCGACGGTCGTGCTCTCTCAAATCAATCTCAGTTTCGCCGATCGCGAGATTCTTCGCGATGTACATCTCGAGCTCTATCCGGGCCGCCGGATTTCGCTCGCAGGGGCAAACGGATCGGGCAAGACCACCCTGCTGAGAATCGCCGCCGGGGAACTGGCTCCCGACAGCGGCACGGTCAGTGTACCGAAAGGGCTCGAGGTCGCATACCTCCCCCAGACCGGACTGCGCTATTCAGGACGCACATTGTGGGATGAGGCGGAGCAGGCATTCGCTTCGATTCACCGGCTCGTCGAGCAACGCGACCAGGTCGGAGAGTCTCTCTCTTCGAGAGACGACCGAGACCCCGAAGTCGCGTCACTCGTGGAGATGTTCTCCCACGCGCAGGAGCGCATAGACGCCAGCGGCTACTACGGCCGGCAGGCACGTATCGAACGAATACTGCGCGGTCTCGGCTTCGGTCCGGACGATTTCGATCGGCCGTGTGAGACCTTCTCCGGCGGCTGGCAGATGCGCATCGCACTCGCGAAGATACTGCTTCAGCATCCCGACGTACTCCTGCTCGATGAGCCGACGAATTACCTCGATATCGAGGCGCGCGACTGGCTGCGCGACTTTCTCACCTCATTCGAGGGTGCGGTTCTGATCGTCGCACACGACCGCGACTTTCTCGACCACGCTGTCAACGAAACGGCCGAACTCTATCTCGGCGCCCTTACCGTTTATCGCTGCAACTATTCCGAGTACGAGCGCCGCAGGGCACAGGAGATGGCGGAGCTTGTCGCGCGTTACGAGCAGCAGCAGGAGGAAATCGCACGCATTGAGGACTTCATACGCCGGTTCCGGTACAACGCCTCGAAGGCCGCAATGGTACAGAGCCGGATACGAATGCTCGAGAAGATGGAGCGCATCGAGATCCCGGAGAACCTCAAGCGCATGCATCTCACTTTCCCGCAGCCCGAGCACTCCGGTCGCGAGATGATCCGATTGCGCGGTCTCGGGCGCGATTTCGGCGACCGTGCGGTACTCAGCGACATCGAGTTGACGGTATTGCGGGGAGAGAAGATCGCAATAACCGGACACAACGGAGCCGGGAAAACCACGCTGCTGCGAATACTCGGACTCCACGACGCCGACTACACCGGAACGTTCGAGCTCGGTTCCGGGGTGCGCGTCGGCTACTTCGGCCAGGATGTAGTGGATTCTCTCACGGGGCAACGCACGGTACTCGAGGAAGCGGAAGACGGTTGCCCGACCGAGCTGATTCCCCAGCTGCGCTCGATGCTCGGAGCTTTTCTCTTCAGAGGAGATGATGTCTTCAAGCCGGTCGATGTTCTATCCGGTGGTGAGAAGAGCAGGCTTGCCATGCTGAAACTCCTGCTCGCACCGTATAATCTTCTCGTCCTCGACGAGCCGACGAATCACCTCGATATGAGCTCCCAGGACGTACTGCTCGACGCGCTGCGACGATACGATGGAACCGTTCTGGTAGTGAGTCACGATCGGGATTTCCTTCGCGGACTCTCCGAGCGAGTCCTCGAGTTGACGGCGGCTCCGGGCGGGGCACGGTTTCGTGACATTCCGGGAGATTTCGAGTTTTACGAGTGGAAGCTGTCGAAAGAGCGCGAGACAGGCACCAGCGGGCCGTCCATTCCGAGCGAGAAGAAAGCTGACAACGGTGCGGCGAAATCGTCAGCAGATGGAAGCGCTGCGACTTTCGACCGGCGCTCGCGTCAGCGCGAGCTGCGCCGCGCCGAACGTGAGAGCGAACGTTTGCTCGCACGTGCCGAGGAAATCGAGGCGGAGATTCTCCAACTCGAGCACGATCTGGCCATTCCGGACAATTACTCGGACGGAGAGCGAGCTCGCGAACTCAAACAGGAGCTCGAGTCGATGCGCGGAAAACATGACGCGATGCTCGAGCAGTGGGAGTCGGCCGAACGCAATGCCGACGCGCTTCGCCGGGAGCTCGGGGTTCACTGAGAGATCGACCGCGCAATGGCAGTCGCCGACGCAGCCGACCGGACGATACCTTATCCGACCGCCGCAGGAGAAGGCCGGCGCTCAGCTTGATTTTTGTCCGCCGGCCTTCTAAGGTTTGCGCATGCGTATTCGCTACAACGCTCCCGTTACCCTTACGTTTTCTCTCGCAGCGGCGCTGATCCTGCTTATAGACGGCCTTGCAGGGTCCGCTCTGACCGCAAGTATCTTCAGCGTTCCGCCCCACATGGCCTTCAACCGCGTGATAGATTTTCTGCGCCTGTTCACACATTCGCTTGGTCATGCCGGCTGGAATCACCTGATGTCTAACATGGCGTTCATACTCCTGCTCGGGCCGATTCTCGAAGAGAAGTACGGAACGGTTCCGCTGCTCGTTATGATCTTCATCACAGCCGGGATCACGGGAATCCTGAATGTCCTCATCATGTCGACAGGATTGCTCGGCGCGAGCGGTATCGTGTTCATGATGATTCTTCTCGTCAGTTTCACCAATATCCGCCAGGGCGAAATCCCGCTTACGTTCATTCTCGTGGTACTCCTGTACCTGACC
>SLAN01000171.1 GCA_007126865.1 Spirochaetales bacterium
CCGTTCGAGGTCGTCGACCGATAGATCGTTGAGTGTAACGGTAATCGGCAATCGTCCGACGAACTCCGGAATCAGACCGAACTTGATCAGATCGTCGGGGTGAATGTGCTGGTAGAGCTCGGCGAGATCTTTCTCACGAGTACTGCGAATATCGGCGCCGAAACCGAGCGGATGGTCGGAGACTCGCGACTCGATGAGCTTGTCGAGACCCACAAACGCGCCGCCGCAGATGAACAGAATATTGCTCGTATCGATCTTGATCATCTCCTGGCTCGGGTGCTTGCGTCCACCCTGCGGTGGGACCGAAGCCTGGGTGCCCTCGATGATCTTCAGTAATGCCTGCTGGACCCCTTCACCAGACACATCCCGGGTTATTGAGGCGTTTTCGCTCTTGCGCGAGATTTTGTCGATTTCATCGATATAGATGATGCCTCGTTCGGCTGCAGCGATGTTGTTTCCCGCCGCCTGATAGAGCTTGAGCAGGATGTTTTCGACGTCTTCACCAACGTAGCCGGCCTCGGTCAAGGTGGTTGCGTCGGCGATCGCGAACGGTACGCGGAGCTTCCGCGCGAGGGTACGGGCGAGCAACGTCTTGCCGGTGCCGGTGGGTCCGATCATGAGCACGTTCGCCTTTTCCAGTTCGACGTCCGATTCGACCCGTCCGCGCTGTGTGATCCGCTTGTAGTGGTTGTACACGGCAACGCTGAGATATTTCTTCGCCGCTTCCTGTCCGATGACGTACTGATCGATGTAGTCTTTTATCTCGCGTGGATTCGGTACATCGTCGAGGAACTCGTTCGTAATAACGTCGTCTTCCTCGTCGAGGATCTTCTTACAGACATTTACACATTCGTCGCAGATATAGACGCCGGGCCCCGCGATGAGACGTCGCGCGAAATCGGCATTCTTACCGCAGAACGAGCAAATTTTCT
The DNA here is from genome assembly GCA_007126865.1 of Spirochaetales bacterium. Taxonomy (GTDB): domain Bacteria; phylum Spirochaetota; class Spirochaetia; order DSM-27196; family SKKC01; genus SLAN01. The sequence goes on from SLAN01000171.1 coordinate 933, forward strand.
GATTTTCACTTTTCTGTTGTTTGCTCATTCTTCCCCCGCACCAATACTTTGTCGACGATCCCGTACTCGACGCACTCGTCGGCAGTCATGAAGAAGTCCCGCTCGGTGTCGCGGGCGATGACATCTTCACTCTTTCCGGTGTGCTTCGCGAAGTAGCCGATCAGCAGCTTCTTTAATCGTACCATCTCACGCGCCTGGATGCCTATGTCGGCGGCTTGCCCCTGCACACCACCCCAAGGCTGATGCAGCATGATTCGCGTCGAGGGCAGAGCGAGCCGCTTCCCCTCCGCGCCGGCGGCGAGTAACATAGCTCCCATGCTCGCTGCCTGCCCGAGGCAGATCGTCGAGACATCCGGTCGGATGTACTGAATCGTATCATAGATTGCAAGGCCGGCGGTAACGCTGCCACCCGGACAGTTCACGTAGAGCATGATGTCCTTCTCGGCATCCTGACTCTCGAGAAATAGAAGCTGCGCGACAGCGAGATCGGCGGTTACGTCGTGGATTTCGCCGTCGAGGAAAACTATTCGGTCCTTCAGCAGGCGAGAGAAAATATCATACGCCCGCTCGCCGGATCCGGTCTGTTCGACGACGTACGGTACTAGTGTATTGCTTTGTTCTTGCATGCGTGGCTGAAAATTACTCATTTCGACCCATAACGTCCATTACGGACTGTTTCTTGCCTTTCTTGACCTTGTTTTTCTCGAAGAGCGAGTCGAAGAGTTTGCGCTCCTGCACCTCATGCCGCACGTACTCGAGCATATTGTTGCTGCGGTAGTGCTCCTTCGCCTGTTCGGCGCTCATCGAGCTGCCCTCCGCCTGTTCGGCGATATACGCGTCGACCTCTTCGTCACTCGCTTCGATCTCTTCATTCTCCAGGATTTTCTGGGTGAGCAGCTGGTTCTTGAGACGAGTTGTAGACTGCTCACGCCACTGTTCGAGGAAATCTTCCTTTGTGCGTCCCTGCGCTTCGATCAGCGGGAGAATCTGCTCCTCATTGCCCCCGAACTGTTGAAGGAAGTTTCTCCATTGCTGTTCGAGCTCGGCGCGAACCATGCTCTCCGGTACCGGTACCGTCGAGGTTTCGAGGATCTTGCCGAGAAGCTGTTCGACCTTCTGCCGGCGGAGGCGTTCTTCGACGCTCTTTTCAAGTCGCGTACGAATATCGGCCTTCAAATCATCGAGCGTCTCGTAGTCGTCGCTGACATCCTGGGCGAGCTCGTCGTCTATCTCCGGTAAATCTCGTTGTTTCACCGCCGTGATTGTTACGCGGATCCGTTGGGTCTTGCCGGCGAGGTCGCCGTCCTCGAAGTCCTCGGGGTAGCTCTTCTCGATGTCCTTCGGTTCCCCGATCTTCATACCGACAACGTCGTCGTCGAACTTGTATCTGTTCATCTCGGTTCCGACGGTGAAGGTGAAGTCCTCGCGCCGAGTCTCTTCGAGCTCGTTGCCGTCCTCGTCAAGCTCGACGTAGTTGACGGTGACGATATCGTCCTTCGCTACGACGCCCGACTCCTTGTCCATCGTGATGGCGTTCTGTTCCTGGATCGCCTCGAGCTCACGCTGAATATCTTCGTCGGTTACCTTGACTACCGGTTCCTCTATAGTGAGACCGGTATACTCGCCGACCTCCACTTCCGGATAGATGTCATAGGTCACGCTGAACGTCATATCCTTCTCAAAATCGAGCTCCGGCTCATCCTCGAGACTCGGCTGGGAATACGGCAGCGGTTTCTCATCGATCTCATCGAAAATCTTCTTCAACGATTCCTCGAGGACGTGCTGGGTCGTCTCAGCCTTCAGTGATTCGCCGAACTTCGATTCGAGTACCTTCGGAGGAACCTTCCCGGGCCGAAAGCCTTTGATGTGTGCCTTCTTCGAGTAGTCTTTGAGGAGATTCTGATATTCTCCACTCACGTACGAGCTGTCGAGCGTCACGGTGAGTTTTACGTTCGCGTTCTCGCGCTTCTCTACCTGCTTATCTACGATCAATGTGCTTCCCTCGATACGGTTTTCGGGTGCTGAAACCCAGGAGCTTGTCGGACTTCACTTCGGAATTGAATATTGGGCGCATACCCTTGCGCGAACATGCATTTTGAAGGGCGGGAGTATGCAATAGGTCGTGCCAATATTCAATTCTGCCCACATGTCCGACAAGCTCCTAGAGTATTAGGCCGAAACTATACACTACCGGCCCCTACGATGAAAACCGTTGCGGCGCCAGGGTGGATATAGTAGCAAGCTCGCTTCCAGAGGCCCGTGGCATCGCAGGATGTATAGACGGTGGAGCGATCTGCCGGTGCTGCGGCTGAAAAAAAAAGCCCCTGACCGAAACTGGATCAGGGGCGTGCAGCGGAGAGCGGGAGACGGGATTTGAACCCGCGACATCCACCTTGGCAAGGTGGCGCTCTACCCCTGAGCTACTCCCGCGCGAGAAGCGACGTCGGTGGCGGAGTGCGAGAGAAGGGACTTGAACCCTTACACCCGAAGGTACCAGATCCTAAATCTGGCGTGTCTACCAATTCCACCACTCTCGCCGAACTGTATGAGAAAGCGTAACGCGCGTCAAGCATAGCGCCCTACGCTTTGGTTACCCCATACATCATTGAGCCGTGAAGGGTTCGAACCTTCGACCCGCAGATTAAGAGTCTGCTGCTCTACCAACTGAGCTAACGGCCCATATGCGCGCCCGGCAGGATTCGAACCTGCGACCCACGGATTCGAAGTCCGGCACTCTATCCAGCTGAGCTACGGACGCGTGAAAACCGGTACACCGGAGTTTCGAACTGCCCCGGCGGACAGCGGGTGGATGACGGGATTCGAACCCGCGACACCCAGAACCACAATCTGGTGCTCTACCACTGAACTACATCCACCATCTCAAACGGAGTGGTACTTTGCCGTGAAGACAGGTCGTTTGTCAACACTCCGGCCGCTTGTCGATCGGTGTCGTAACATGGGAATATTTATGCGTAACTCGTTATGAAGCTCCGAAATGCTCGTACTACGGCACGTGCGCTCGTGCGACAGCTCAAGATCCTCGACTACGTAGCGCTTCTCGCCGCGATTGCGGTTACTGTGTTCTTCTCGTTCGCGGCCGCCGGCGGAAGCGAGGGCCAGCAGGTAAACATCGAGAGCGAAGAGGGTAACTTCGTCTATCCGCTGAACGAGGACCGCGAACTTACCCTGGAGGGGCCGCTCGGCACCACCGACATCGAGATTCGCGACGGCCGGGTGCGCGTGGTCCGGGACCCGGGGCCTCAGCAGATCTGTGTACGTCAGGGGTGGATCGAGAGAAGCGGTGAGTGGCTCGCCTGTCTGCCAAGCAGGATCTTCATTCAGGTTACCGGAGCAAACGACCAGGATATCGACGCCCAGACGTTTTAGCTCACCAGAAACGCCGCGGTGAAGCAAACGATCGAATATCGACTCGCAAACGAACCTGCCCGGTTAACGCGAAACGCTGCGCCCGACGGCGTGTGCGGCGTCGATAGCTCGGTCGGGGTAGTCGGTAATCAGTCCGTCGACACCGGCCTGGAGCAATCTCACCATTTCGTCGTAATCGTTTATCGTCCAAACCTGTACGTCGAGGCCGAGGCTGCGGGCTTTCCGGATGAAGCCGGGTACGAGTACCGGCAACCCGGAAAAGCTGGTGGGAACCTGCAGCACCTCTCCCGGCGGGCGATACCAGCGGTGCAGTCCGACGAGCTGCAACGCGTAGAAGGCCGCAGCTTCCCGAACTGCGAGATTCGTCGGGACGTCGGGGACCTTTGCACGGAAGCGGTCGAGATAGCCGGCGTCGAAGCTGGCGACAATCAGTCGGTCGAAGCGGGCGGTGTCCTGCACGACTCGAACAACTTCGGCTATGATCTCATCGCCGCTGTCGGTCTTCATCTCGATGACAAGCGGAATACTCTGATAGCGATCGAATACCTCTTCCAACGTCGGTATGCGCAGCCCTTCGCCCCGGTAGGCAAGATCGCCGTCGGCGTCGCGCCAGTTGTATCCGGCGTCGAGTTCCCTGACTTCCGCAAGGGACATGTCACGTACGCGACCGCTTCCGTCGGTGGTCCGATCGACCGTTCCGTCGTGGATAACTACGACTTCGTTGTCCGACGTCAATTGTAGATCCATCTCGAGTACGTGGGCCCCCATCTCTATGGCGGTATCGAAGGCGGCGAACGTATTGGCGGGCGCATGACCGATGCCTCCGGCGTGTGCGACCACCGTTACATCCTGTTCGGCGAGAAATGGAATACGGTCGATCGGATCGGTCCGAAACGGTTGTGCGGCGAGAATCAGGAGCGTGACCACCGCCGCCGCGATTACGGCTCCTCGGAGGCATCCACCCCGCTTTCCCCGGCGCGGTCGGAGCCGGCGTTCAGGCGTGGCTGTGGCGGATATCGGTGCGAGGCGCCGACTCCAGTGGTCGTACCGTTTCGAACGGCTTCGCAAGCGTGCCATGGGCGTTCTGCGGAATTATCATACGATCCGACTGAGCTGTCGAGTCGCTACCGATTGCGTGTTTCGGCATCGTTCCAACGGTCTGCTTGCCGGTGTACGCGCGCACGTAAACATGCGTAAGACGGCACGGAGGTGATGACTGTCGTCCGGTCTGTTTGCCCGTGTACGTTCGCACGTAGATAGGTGCACGACGGCGCGCAGGCGTCGACTGTCGTCATCAATCGCGCACGAATGTACGTCTGCGGTCCTCTTCGGCGCGGATCAAGCGAACATTCTCCTCTTCTATCGCGTTGAGCAAACCGGCGGTGCTCGTGGTGACCGGCCGGTACCAGCGAAAGTGCCGGAAAAAGCGGCCCAGATCGCTGTCGCCGAAGTCGTATCCGTTGCGAGCAAAGAATGTGTTGCGGAAGATGCGAAGCTGGCTCAGCGTAAGCAGGCGCAGATACTCCCGCTTAACGTGAATGCGATCATAGATCCAATCGTCGCTGACATCGCTCGACCGAGGATCCTGCAGCCACCACGCGTATCGGTCGAGGAACAGATCGAAAGTAGCATCCGACGGTGGATCGACATCGGTTTTGACGAGGTCGAAATCGGTAGCCCCGCGCGTGCTGAACGCCACGGGCCGATCCGCCGTGAATCGGAAGCTGTCAATCCAGCGTTCACGGCTGTTATCGATGCGGATAGTCATCGTGTCGATTGTGCCGGCCCACGTTGCGCCGGTACCGTATAGATAGCGGACGGTGCGAAAGAGGCGGTCGCGACCATAGTCGGCGGTATAACGCACCCTTGTGGTTGTCAGCTCATCCTGCGGGAACTCCACATCGCGCACGTAGTAGCTCTCGATACGCGGGGCAGGGTTCTCCCCGGACAACTGCGCTCCCGAATGTGACACGCTCGGAGGTTCGCCGCGGGAGCTCCGGTTCGACGAACGCGTGTCCGCTGCACCGCCGGCCGCAGGCACTTCCAGTGCCTCCACCGGTTCGTCGTTCACCCAGCTCCGAAAGTCACGGAATGACTCCGGGTGGTCGATTCCCGCGCTGAATCGTGGAAAGCCGACCTCGTGTGTGGCCGTAGGTCCGGGGTTGTCGAAGACGAACAGTGCATCGACCTCGTATTTTTCTTCATACAGGGTGATGTCTATGTATTCGGCGCGCATTCGAACGGTTGTTTCGGCGGCCCGACGAAGTGCCGCAGTACCCCCGGCGGTTGTCACAAACGCCTCGTTAGCTGCCGCCGCTTCGCTGCCGGCGAATCCTAGTAGCACGAACAGCGTAATCGCGAAGAGCGTACGGAGGGTGTCTTGCGGGAGATGATGGCGAATCTGAGCGTTGAGGCGGTTGAACCGACATTGCCGCCGTTCACATTTGTTTCGATGTTTGCGTATAGGGGTACAAATCGATTTCGATGTGAAGTCCGACGGGCTCCCGCTGCCGGGCTCAGCAGCTTGGCGGACACCCCAACGGTGTGCGTCGTGCCGTGGTGAGCTCACGCCCGCGGAGGTCGTTGGCGAGGCGTCCGATCGCTCGGTTACAGGGGTGCCATCCACTTGCTGCCACGAAGTGTGTTGGTAGTTGATATTGTCAACGCACATATCTGTGTCCGCGCCTATCCGCTATCCGAGCGTATACTATCAATCGTATCGCCGCGCCCACCGTATCGCAAGGGCGAGGCGCGGCTATTTGTTGCGTCGCACCGATACGAGATCGAATGCGCGTCGCCAGGAAACCTGCTGACCTGCAAGGCGGGAGAGAATCATATCACGCAGCGAAACGAGTCGCCCCTCATTGTAGCGTCCGGCGAGCGCATTCGTGTACGTGCCATCCCGATCGAACCAGCCGGCGACGGTCTCGCGGTCGAGCCGTCGGCGGTCGGACACCTTGCGCGTAGAGCACTCTATCAGCGAGAATCCGACGGATTCGAGCAGTGTCACCCACCAGTCACGGTCGGATTCCGGGGAGCGATGGAAGAGATGCTGTTCGGCCTCGGCAAGAAGCTCAATCGTTTCCGCAGGAACACTAAACGACGGCGCAAGCTCGCTGAGGCGTTGGCCGGCCATGGGAGCCGGTTCGGCAATAATGACGGGAGTCGCCGGAGCGGCGAGGTGGAGAAGGGCGTTAGCCTCCGTCTGCGGTTTGTAGCCTGAGCCGGCAACGCGGCTGAAGAGTCTGTCACACACGATTGCCTCAAAGCCGGCGGAGACGAGCTCCCGAAGCAGTCCGGACTCCTCATCAGCGAGAAGCTGCGACGGTCTTCCAGTGAGGAGTATCGGTTCTTGAGGAGTGACAACATGACTCGATGCAGATGCGTTGACGACAGCTGAGTCGCCGCCCTCGCTCCACCCAGCGGTGTCGCCGGAGTCCGCCGACTGAACCGATGGCGCCTCCCCGGTGTGATCGGTCGGCGGTCGATTTCTGCTCCGGGGGCTTGCCCCTGCCAGGCGGCCTGCCGCACGATCGCGGTCCTCATCCCGCGCGAATAGCGCTACGACCGTTCCTTCGGGTACGCGGCGCAGCGCTTCCCACAGAAGCACCGGAGGGCCGGCCTCGTAAACGAGAACCCGTGCGTGGCGCGGCGGATCCGCGGCGGCGAAAAGCGAATCACGCACCGCTTCGCGGAGCTTGGAGCTCGTCGCGGTGCGCGCTGCCCACCGACGGCGAACGGTCGAGCGTTTGGAGGTACGGTCCGCGCTGCGCGTTTCTTCGCCGGTACCGCTTCGGCCGTCGTCGCTTTCGGCGGAAATCTTGTCGTCCGAACCACTGCCGTGCCCGCTCCCATCCCAGCCGTCGCCTGCACCGACGCCCGGCGGCGTGAATGTGAGTATCTCCCCGTCGTCGGCGACATCATCGACTTCGGCAAGCTGTACCTCCCGGCGGCGCGCGACATCGACGGCGATGCGCGCTTCGTACCCCTGATCCGACGGTTGATAGAAGACGCGACCGGCGAGATCGCCGGGCAGGTACGCCTGGGCGACCCAGTGGTCCCGGTAGGAGTGTGGATACTTGTACCCCTCTCCGTGGCCGAATCCGGCGCTGTCCCTGCTGTCGTCACGCAGATGCTTCGGCACCTCACGGCTGCGCTCCTCTTCAACCGCCTTGACCGCGTCGAAGTAGCCGAGGGCGCTATTGCTTTTGGGAGCGGTGGCGAGGTAGAGCGCCGCGTGTGTCAAATGATACTGCCCCTCCGGCATGCCGACGCGGTCGAACGCGGCGGCGGCCGATTCGACAACGCCGAGTGCGTACGGGTCGGCGAGCCCGACATCCTCGCCGGCGAGCACAAGCATCCGCCGGAAGAGGTAGTGCGGGTCCTCGCCGGCACGGATCATGCGCGCCATCCAGTAAAGGGCGGCATCGGGGTCGCTGCCTCGCACGCTCTTTATGAAGGCGCTGATAGTGTCGTAGTGGTAGTCGCCTTCGCGGTCGTAGAGGAGGGCGCCTTGCTGGATGCTCTCCTCGGCGACCTGAAGGGTTATGCGGATTTTCTCGTCGGCGGGCGGCGGGAAGTGGTCCGGTGTTGTCTCCACGGCCAGTTGCAGTGCGTTTAACAGCGAGCGGGCGTCGCCGTCGGCCACACGCACGAGGTGGTCGAGGGCATCATCATCAATCTCAATCTTGAATGCGCCATAGCCGCGATCGCGATCGGTGAGCGCCTGCCGGGCGACCTTGTGGAGATCGTCCTCGGTGAGCGGAGTAAGCTGGAAGATGCGGCTTCGGCTGACGAGCGCGGAGTTGACCTCGAAAAACGGATTTTCGGTCGTCGCCCCGATCAGGACAACGGTGCCGTTCTCGACCCATGGCAGCAGGGCATCCTGTTGTGCCTTGTTCCAGCGGTGAACTTCGTCGACGAAGAGAATGGTGCGGCGCCCGTAGAGGTCGCGATGCTCCTGCGCCTTTTCGATTGCCGCACGGACATCTTTGACCCCTCCGAGCACGGCATTGAGCGACAGGAAGGCGCTTCGGGTGGTGTTGGCGATGACGCGCGCAAGGGTCGTTTTGCCGGTTCCGGGTGGGCCGGAGAGGATGATGCTTCCGATCATGTCGGCGGCGATCGCGCGGCGCAGGAGGCGGCCGGGTCCGAGAATGTGGTCCTGACCGATGAACTCGTCGATAGTGCGGGGGCGCATGCGGGCGGCGAGCGGTTCGCCGGATAATCCGCTCTCGGCGCCGGGCGGCGGGGCGGAGGAAAAGAGGTCGTGGTCGGAGTCGAAGCTGCTCACGGTGCTGGGTAAAGGCTACCCGGCCAGGCGGGTGTGGGGCAACACTCTTGCACTGCCACGCAGCGTGTTGGTAGGCAGGGAGCCGTTCGGCGCACGAAGGGCAGCGCTGCGATCGCCGAGGCGGTGGTGCTCTCTCTCCGCACCCTCGGCTCACGCCAACGCATACTGCGGTAGTGCCGGCAATCGACCCTCCGGCGGGGTGGGAATCTGCCCGCGCCACCACAGCTCGGCGAACTCACCGAGCCGTTCACGGCTGAGAAACGGCCTGCAGGTCACCCGCCACAGCATCAGCCTGGCCACCGCCTTCGCCGGCGCTCCGGCGGCAACCGCGTGGCTGGTACAGGCCCGCTCGGCGGCCGGCGGGGTGCGGCTGCCGCGGATGCGGCGGGGTTTCTCGGTGTTGTGGTGCACCGCGTAGAGGGCGAAACGGGCGATCATCGCGGTGACGCTGCGGGCGTGGCACACCGACTCGCGATGGTGCTCGGCGAGGTCCTTGCGCAGCTGCCGGTCGAAGTAGTTCACCGCCCTGAGCGGATTATGCTGATTACGCGCTCGGCGGGAGCTGACGGTGCGGCGGGTGATCCAGCCGCGGGTCTGCGCATGGAGGAGGTGAGGATGTGCGTTCCAGGCGCGATCGTAGCCGGGATGCTCATCACTCCAGATCTCCCGCTGAGCGGCATTTGGCCGGAAGTCGGCGCTGGCGAGCAGCGCATCGTAGAGCCGTCGTGCGCTCTCCTCGGTGGCCTCGGGAGCCGCGCGAAGGTGCGCCTCAAATCGTGCACGGGCACGGCGCTGTGCCTCGCTCATCCGCCCGCCGCGGCGCAGCGGTGCGTAGTCGAACGCGTACACATACTCGCTGTCGCGACCGATGAGGTGGGTGAGGTCGCAGGGGGCGTGCTGGCTGCGGCAGAAGCTGCGGAACCCGTCGAGGGCAAGCGATTCGTGGTGGGCCAGCAGCGGCGACAAGCGTGCGAGGGTGGCGAATGCTGCACGAGCGCTGCGCTGCAACCGATTCGCCACCGTGCCGGTGGAACACTCCAGCCTGCGGGCGGCCGCTCGCACTCCCGCACCATCGCAGAGCACCGAGTGCAATCGCCGGTAGCAGGCTCTGCGCTTGATGTAGATGTCCGCCGAGAAGCTCATCTCGCTGAATGAACCACCGCAGCCGCGGCAACGAAAGCGCTGAATGCGGCCGAAGCAGCTGTTGTGGTAGCTGCCCCAGTGGATATACCACAAGCCGACACCCCTGCGATGGTGGCGGCAGCGGCGGTGCGGACAGAACTGCGGGAGAAATCTCCGCCCTCCGCGCAGCAGTCTGATGTCACAGCCGCTCGGCTGCGTCGAGCACACCGGGATCCGGCAGGCCTGCTGCTCGCTGATCGGATAGGCCCCGCCGCCGACGGAGTCCGCCGACAGGCGAAGCGATTTCGGTGCGACCGAAGGCAAATCATGCATCTCATCCCTCCACCCATACCTACTACCGCAGCCGACGTGACGATTGAAGCGTTCGAGCAATTTCGCCAACACGATGCGTGGCAGTCCCAAGAGGTTGCACTCGTCGTGTGGGAGCGCTATGTTGATTCGTACACCGAAATGTCCGAATACGATGGGCGTGTACCGCCCGATGGGATCACCGCCTTTTTCTTCCTCGATCCCGCCGATTTTCGCATAGTACGGATAGATCCGGCGTGCAAGCGCTTGCTCGGCGTGCCTGCGCCGCTTCTCATTCGTCATCCGACCGCAGCGGTTGCGCTCATCCACCCGGTAGATCGCCGGCGGTTCGTAAACCGACTCCACGACGTGTGTCACGGGGTGGAGGTCGACGACGTGTTTCGACTCGATCGGGGCCCGGACTGGAATCGGATTGCGGTTCGTCTCACGCGCCTCCAACCGGAAGAGGGACCGATCATCGGAGTGCTTCGTGATGCTACATACCGCTACGATGAACTGTCCGAGCGGGGATTGCGACGCGACCGGGAGGTGCAGGTTGCCGCGCGTATCCAGCGGAACCTCCTGTGCGATACAACACCGGTGCGTGACCACGGGTTTACGGTGATCGGCTCTACAACACCGTCTGAGTCGGTCGACGGCGACTTCTACGCGCATTTCTCGTGTTTCGACGGGTCGATCGACATTGCACTCGGTGATGTCATGGGAAAGGGAGTTGAGGCCGCGTTGCTGGCCGCCGCGACGCGGCTCGCGATCTTGAGGGCAACCGCGCATCTCTTGCGCATCGGCGCGCAGCCGCGTCGTCCGCCGGAGCCCTCGGACATCATGAACCGGGGGCACGCTTTGGTATTCGGAGAGCTCTACCGATTGAACTGTTTCGTTACACTCGCCTATGCTCGGTTCGATTCACGTGCCCGGCGCCTCTCCTTCGTTGATGCCGGAAACCCGCCGATATTTCTGCGCCGGGCGGCCACCGGGCAGGTGTGGTACCTGAAGGGGCGAAATGTGCCATTCGGTTTCCAGCGCGATGAGCAACCGGTTCAGCTCGATCTGGCTCTGGAGGAGGACGATCTGGTGTTGCTCTTCTCCGATGGCCTGACCGAGGCAATTGACGATAAGGGAAACCAGTTCGGTGAAGCGCGAGTGGCCGAGTACCTCGGAGCTCATGGCGAGGCCGAAACCGGTTCGGTTGTAGCCGGACTCGTGCGTACAGTTCGCGATCACGCGGCGAGTAGAGGGTTCTCTGATGATGTATCCACCATCGCAGTTCGCGCCGA
>SLAN01000153.1 GCA_007126865.1 Spirochaetales bacterium
CCAGGCTCGAGCAGACGCCGCCGGTAACAATGATGTACTTCTTCATCGGGATTTCATTATTTCCAGCTCGACGGCTGTGTGTCAACGTGAGCCCGAGCTGAATGTCAACGTTCTCGGCTCGGCTCGTTGTCGGCTCGGCTCGTTGTCGGCTCGGCTCGTTGTCGGCTCGGCTCGTTGTCGGCTCGGCTCACCCGGATGCCGTCGGCGCTCCACGAAGTGAATCCGGACCGGCTCGATTGACAGTGCGAACCGGCGTTCGTATTCTCGAAACTGGTCGGTGCGCATGGCTATTACACTACAGGACGGCGATTTCGACAGATTTCGAACTCTCATTTACGAGGCGAGCGGTATACACTTCACTCGTACGAACCGTTCCATACTCGAGAGCCGCCTGCGCGAACGCCTGCGCGACACCGGCGATTCCACCGTGGACGACTACTATCGCCGTGTGCGTGGCGACGGCGAGGAACTGAAATCACTTCTCGATTCGGTTACGACGAACCTCACCCGGTTTTTTCGCAACACGGCACACTTCGAGACGTTTGAGCACTTCGTGCTTCCCGATTTGATCGAACGTAAGAGGCGTGGGCGCAAGCGGATTCGTCTTTGGAGTGCCGGCTGCTCAACCGGTGAGGAACCGTACAGTATCGCAATGGTCATGAAGGAAGTGCTCCCGCCGGATTTTGAGTTCAGCATCATCGCCTCCGACATCAGCCTGAAATCGCTCATGAGCGCGCGCAGCGGTTACTACGCCGAATCGAAGGTGCGCGGCATTCCCGAACGCTATCTCGGCCGCTATCTGCAGCCGAAAGACGACGGTTACCAGGTATCGAAAGAGATCATGGATACGGTTACCTTCGACTACCATAATCTGAAGCATCCGAGCGGCTTGAGCGATATCGACGTGGTGTTCTGCCGCAACGTAATCATCTACTTCGACGAAGCGGCGCAGAAATCGACGGTTCATCGTTTTTGGGACGTCATGAACCCCTACAGCTATCTGTTCGTTGGACATTCAGAGTCGCTGTTCGGCATGAACACCGGCTTCGAGTTCGTACGAACCGACTGGGCATGCGTGTATCGCAAGGACACTACGGGTTAGATGAGCATGGACAAAACATCGGTGCTGATCGTCGACGACTCGGCACTTATGCGTAACCTGATATCCAGGATCATAGAACAGACTGATGATCTGTCGGTATGCGGCACGGCAATGAACGGCAAGTTTGCCCTCGATAAGCTGAGCCGGCTGGACCCGGACGTTATCGTTCTCGATCTCGAAATGCCGGATGTCGACGGAATCGGCTTTCTCACCGAGCGGAAGAAGCGCGGTGTGACCGTCCCCGTGATAATCCTCTCCTCGCTGGCCGAGCGCGGAGCGCGCATCACGATGGACGCGCTCTCCCTCGGCGCGTCGGATTTCATCATGAAACCGACCGGGCGTGGTGGTCCGGACCTTCAGAGCGTAGCCGCCCAGCTTGTGGAGATGCTTCGTTCCTACGGAGACGAGCATCGCATGCGGCGATCGAAGCGGCGCACACCGGGCACGAACGAGCGGGAGGTCGACGAAGGAGTGCAGCACGAGGTCGATCGTGCGGAGTCCGTCGAGCAGATCGAAGCGCCGGCGTTACCAACGCGCACCGCCGAGCCTGCACGCGGTCTTCCCTCACGCTCGCCGAAACGCCGCCCCGGTCCGATTCGACTGATAGCCATCGGTATTTCCACCGGGGGGCCGAACGCCCTGCGGCGGGTTCTCCCGAAGCTCGACCCCTCGCTGCGTGTCCCGATTCTTGTCGTCCAGCATATGCCGGCGGGTTTCACCACGGAGTTCGCACGCAGTCTCGATCGCATTTGCGACTACGAGGTTCGTGAGGCACAGGACGGTGATGTCATCGTTGAAGGGCGTATCCTGATCGCCCCCGGGGATCGACATATGCGCGTCGAACAGCGGGAACTCGCGACGACCGTTCGTATCAGTGACGATGAACCGGTCAGCGGACACCGCCCGTCGGTCGATGTGCTATTCGCGTCGGTGGCGAAGTGCTACGGCAACGAATGCCTGGCGGTGATCATGACCGGAATGGGTCGCGACGGAGCGCGCGAGATCGGATCGATCTACGAGGAAGGCGGACTGACGTTCGGGCAGGATGCCTCATCGGCGGTTGTCTACGGAATGCCGCGCGCGGCCTACGAAGCGGGGTACCTGCATCGCCAGGTGAACCTCGAAGAGCTGGCTGCCGCGATCGGTGAAGCTACCGAGAGCGTAACGGAGCACGCATGAGCACGAAGCCGCTGGATGTTGTCGATCTGGGACGAATGCCGTTCGGCGAAGCGCTCGAGGTGCAGCAGCGTACTGTCGAACGCCGCCTGGCAGAAGAGATCTCCGATACACTGATACTCGTAGAGCACCCGCCGGTTATCACCCTCGGTCGCGGCGCGAAAGAGGAAGACATCGTCGTGCCGCGCGAGTTGCTCGAGAAGAACGGCGTGGAAGTGCACCGAATCACCAGGGGCGGGCTTGTTACCTATCACGGACCGGGCCAGTTGGTCGGTTATCCGATCGTGCACTTGTATGAGCGAGCACGCGAGCTGAAACGCTTCGTAACCGAGCTGGAATCGGTGTTCATCGATGTGCTCGGCGGTCGCTACGGCATACGGGCCGAGCTCGATCCGGACGATCGCGGGGTATGGGTCGAGGGCAGCCGCAAGATCACCGCCGTCGGAATCGCCGTACAGCGACGCGTGACCATGCACGGCTTCGCATTCAATGTCGAACCCGATCTCAGCCATTTCAACTGGATCGTCCCGTGCGGTATCTCCGACCGCGGCGTCACCTCCCTCGCGATGGAGCTGGGTCGGAGCGTCAGGATAGAGGAGGTGCGACGACCTGTTGTCGAGTCGTTCGCCGAGCGGTTCGGCTACACCGGGTTATCCGGTCGATTCTGATTCCGGCTGGTCGACCGGGCGGCGAAACTGTTCGATGCCTGTTGCCCGGCCGCTGTCATCATCAATCTCGAGCACGACACCCTGGATTTCGAGCTCGCCCCACGCATCTTTGCTTCGCTGCGGTACGGCTGTGAGAAACTTATCGATCTCCACTTTCGGATCGAGTCCTGAAACGCCGGTTACGCTTCCGGTACGACCGCAGTCGGTAATCGTTGCGGTTCCTTTGGCGGAAACACACGCGTCGGCGGTCGGCACGCGTTGTCCCGTTCCGATCGCGGCGGTCACCATGCCGTCGGCATGCTCACTCATGATCCGTTTCTCGGCAGTCGTCGTGGCGTGGTAGTCGAGAATTACGATCGGAGTCTCACTCTTCAGGCGTTCGACAAGC
>SLAN01000010.1 GCA_007126865.1 Spirochaetales bacterium
AGTTGTACATACAATCGACTCCCGGAATGAAACCAATGCATCCATCAACCGACATCACATCCGAACGCAGCTCGCTCCTGGAAGGGCGTCGCATAATTCTCGCCATGTGCGGGAGCGTCGCCGTCATGAGGACCCTCGAAGTCGCACGATTGCTCATGCGCCACGGCGCAACGATCGTTCCGGTAATGAGTAACGAAGCGTGTGAGCTCATCGGTCCCAGGCTCGTGTGGTGGGCAACCGGAGCCGAGCCGATCGTTACTCTCGGCGGCGCAACCGAGCACATTGCGTTCGCCGGACGGGGACCGAATCGCGCCGACCTGCTTCTCGTCTGCCCGGCGACCGCCAACACGATCGGTAAGATTGCCGCAGGTATCGACGACACGAGTGTCACGACGTTCGCGACGACCGCAATCGGATCGGGAATGCCTACGATCGTGGCTCCCGCCATGCACGAGCCGATGTACGCTCACCCTGCGGTCGTGCGGAACATCCAGTCCCTGATCGACATGAATGTCGACGTTGTCCGTCCCCGTCGCGAGGAAGACAAGGCGAAGCTTGCCGAGCCGGAGTATATACTCGACATGGTCGCTCGGAGACTGTTCGGCCGCACCCCGCTTGCCGGTAAGCATGTCGTGGTTACCGCCGGGCGCACCGTCGAGTACATTGACCCGATTCGGGTGCTCAGCAACAACTCGAGCGGTAAGATGGGAGTCGCCATGGCACGATCCGCTTTCCGGGCGGGTGCCGACGTCACGCTCATCTACGGCAAAGGTACCGTTGCACCGCCCGATTGTGCACGCACCATCCGCGTAGACACCGCTACACAGATGCACGAGGCGGTGATCATGGAGCTCGACGGAGTACGCACCGCGCGTCCCACCGACGTACTTGTCGCTGCGGCGGCTGTCGGCGACTGGCAGATGCCGGAAACGAGCGACAGCAAGATATCGACGCACGACCGTGAGCACCTCGAGCTCACCCTCGTCCCGACACCGAAGATAATCGATGACGCCAAACGCAGGCGGCCGGAGATCGTGCTCTTCGCGTTTCGCGCGCTGCACGACCTCGGAGAAGAGGAGCTTCTCGACGACGCCCGCCGTCGCCTCACGAAGGCCGGTGCGGACCTGATCGCCGTAAACGACACCTCCGATCCCGCCGTCGGCTTCGAAAGCGACCGCAACGCTCTGACTCTGCTGACACGAACCGGAGAGAAGACTCCGATACCTGTAATGCCCAAAGAGCAGATCGCCGAGCAGCTCATCGGCGAGCTTGCCCGATTCGTTGCGACGCACGATTGAGAGAGAGAAGCGCGGGGAACGCCGCTGCTCCGGCGGCCGCGATGGAACGCCGATCCGCTGAAAGCGGCCACGGGCGGCAAACGCGGCCCTATCCGCCTGCGGCGTCCCGATAGCGGCGCATGAATCCCCGATCTATACGGTCCTTTAACAGGAACGCCGGCCGCCCTCGGATCGTCCAGCGGCCCCGGTAGAGCAGCCCGCGGCCGAAGCCGAGGTTGAATCCGGCAAGGTACTTGTGCGTTGCGGTAAACGGTTTGAGACCACCGTCGTCGCCGCCGGTCGATAGGGTGCTCTGCCGCAGATTGTGAGCGAGCAGCGACTGCATCCGTACCGCGTACACGCCCACTCGATCCAGCGGACCCTCGGCATACGTTGCACAGTCGCCGACAGCGAATACGTTCGGGTACGCGGTCGAGCGCAGATAGCGATCGATAAGGATTCCGCCGTCCTCGGACAGCGGCAAACCAAGTTGTTTCGTAACGCCCGGCGGCCGAATTCCGGGGGCGACGAGCACGAAGTCGGCATCGACCTCGGCCGGCGTTGTGCGACACCGGCGATGGATCCGCACGCCGGCGGCGTGCAAGCGCCGCTCGACGTATGCCTCGCGTGCACCGCTCACACCGGCAAGCGGATTATCGCTCGTATACAGGTCGATCCGCGGTTCGGCGACGCGAAGTGCGTCGAGCAGATGCGCGCTGTTCGCGGCGAGCTCCACTCCACCCGGTCCCCCGCCGATTACTCCCACTCGAATTGTCGCCGCACTGAGACTTCGCTGTTCGATCGCGTGGCGCAGCACCGCAAGAGTGTTAATCGGTTTAACCGGGTATACGTGATCGCCACTTGTGTCGGCAACGGGCTCACTGCCGAGATTGAAGCTGACCACATCGTAGTCAATGGTCGCGCCGCCTTCCAGCTCGATACGGTTTCGTTCCGGATCGAGTCCGGCCACCGAGTCGGCCACGAATCGTCCTCCCCCCTGCTCTACCAGAGACGCCGCCGGCAGCATGACGTCCGCGAGAGAGTATGTCCCGGCAAGAAGCCCGGGCCCCATTCCCGAATACGGATGCGAACGGTACGGATTGACGAGCACGATCTCGTGTCCGCCGGCGACGAATTCCGCCGAGCGGCGGGCAAGCTCTATGTGCGTGTGCCCTGCCCCGATCAGAACTATGCGACTCATATGAGCAGCAATATATATCACTAACGTGACATAACGACAAGCGATACGACGGCGCATCCGATCACCGTGCCCTGTCGAAAGCGACGCGATCGGCACTGCAGCGCTCGTCGGCAGCGCTCTTACGCCGACCCGAGCCTCAGATCGCCGTGCAATTTGAACAACCGCCCGTCGCGACTAACTTCCAACCGGCGGTCGGGAAAGTACCGCGGTAGCAGTTCTCGAACCTTCTCAGCCGCTGCCTCATCTATCTCCTCCTCGACCTCGTCCGGAACGTCATGCAGGGTGGCAATGTCGAACTCGAGGACATACCCGCGCCCGACCGACGATCCGAATCCGGCTGAGAAGTTCGCCCCGACGCTGAAGAGCCCGGAGGCGGCCTTGTTGTAGGTCTCGCCCCGCCTCGGACGGGCGGGATGAAGCGGATAGCGCCCTCCATACCGCTCTTCGAGGTGATCGTCGACTTCGTCGAGAAGTTTTTTCAAGGTGTCGAGGAACTCCTGCAGCTTCGGATGCCTCATATCGACAGAATTTATCGAATTGCACGAGATTGCAATAGCCATTACCGTTTTTGAACATGGGTACGAACTCCGAAATGTCGCTGGAACATGACCCGTCGACTACCGCCGTCGCCTTTCGCGGCTACAACACGAAGAATCTCGGTCGTACGCCGGAGTTGCTTCGTCATTCGGTCTTCGGCGGCACGGTGGCGCGGTATCTCGCAGAGGCCTCCGAGGTGCTCGCCGAGGCGACCGGCCGAAAGCACGATATCGTCAGTCGCGTGCGCAACGAGGAAGAGACCTCGATCGAAAGCTACGCGGAGGCGATCGC
>SLAN01000177.1 GCA_007126865.1 Spirochaetales bacterium
ACGAGCAAGCTGATCGGAACCGGCACCGAGGGCGGAACCGGGCTCTTCGAAGTCGATTACTTCGGCGAGAAGGTGTACCTCGCGCAGAGCCCGCAGTTCTACAAGCAGGCGATGGTCGCGAGCGGTCTCGAGCGCGTTTACGAGATCGGCTGCGCATATCGGGCCGAGAAACACGATACGCCGCGGCATCTGAACGAATATGTCAGCCTCGACGTGGAGATGGGGTTCATCGACGGCATCGACGATCTCATGGATCTCGAGATCGGCATCCTCTCTCACATATGCGAGGGGGTGCGCGCGAGTCGCCGGGGCGCGGCGGCGCTCGAAGCGTGGGGCGCGACGCTGCCCGACGCCGAGGCGCTCTCGAGAACGCCGCGAATCGACTACGACGAGGCGAAATCGATCGCCGCAAAACGCGGGGGCAAGCGCCTGTTCGACCTGAACCCCGAGGCCGAGCGCGTGCTCTGTGAATGGGCGGGCGAAGAGCACGGCGTCGAGGCCGTATTCGTCACCGGTTTCCCGCGCAAGAAACGTCCGTTCTACACGTGGCCGGACGGACAGCGCACCGCGAGCTTCGATCTGCTCTTCCGCGGGCTCGAGATCACCACCGGCGGCAAGCGGATCCACGACTACGAAATGCTGCTCGAAGCGCTGCCGAAGTTCGGCATGGAAGCGGAGCAGCTCCCGGACTACCTGAGCATATTCCGGTACGGCTGCCCGCCGCACGGCGGGTTCGCGATCGGGCTCGAGCGGCTGACGCAGAAGTTTCTCCGCCTCGAGAACATCAAGGCGGCGAGCCTCTTCCCGCGCGACCGCAAACGCGTGCGCCCGTGAGCAGGTGCAGCGGTACGCGCCGGTGGCGCACATGAATGCCCGTCCGCGCCGGCGAGCGCCGCCGGTGCCCGTGGATGCCCGCCGGTGCCCGTGAATGCCCGTCCGCGCCCGTAGAAACGACGCGGAAAAGCGGGTACCGTAGACGGTAGTGGAACACAATCCGGCCCGACCCGACTCAGCCGACGAGCGCAGAGATGCGGAGGCCGCCCGCGCCATGCGCGAGCGCGCGGAGCGCCGCACACGAATGCTCGGCGAGGGGCATCTTCCCAGAGTGCTCGTGACGATGGCGGTGCCCGGCATCATCGGGATGACCGCCAACGCCGTCTATAACATCACCGACAGTATCTTCATCGGCCGGCTCGGCACATCGCAGATCGGAGCGGTTGCCGTTGTTTTTCCGCTGTTCACTCTTGCCGCCGCCCTCGGACTGACCTTCGGTGTCGGGGCAGCGAGCTACATCGCCCGCTGTCTCGGCGCCGGGAAGACCGAGGAGGCGAACCGGACGCTCACCTTTGCGCTCGCCGGAACCGTGGTTTCCGGCATCGCGTTCATGATCGCCGCGGGCGTGTTCCTCGATCCGCTGCTGCGCACGCTCGGGGCAACGGAGACGATCCTCCCGTACGCTCGCGACTACGGGCAGGTGTTCATTTACGGTTCGATCGGGATCATGCTCAAGATGTGTCTCAGCCACACGATACGCGCGGAGGGGGCGGCCGTCTTCAGCATGGCGGGGATCGTCATCGGGGCGCTTCTCAACATCGCCCTCGATCCCCTCTTCATCTTTGGTTTCGATATGGGGATCGCCGGAGCGGGGCTTGCCACGGTCGTCAGCCAGTGGACCGCGGCGCTCTTTCTCGCAACGTACTTCCTGCGCGGCCGCGGCTTTCTCGCGCCGGCTATATCGAAGCTGCGCGTGAGCTTCCGCATCGTCCGGGAGGTACTCGGGAACGGCGGCCCGCTCTTCTTCCGGCTGCTGCTCGAGAGCAGTGCGGTCGCGATCATCAACACCGCCGCACAGCCGTTCGGCGACGCGGCGGTCGGGAGCGTGGGCGTTGTGCTTCGCGTGCTGCTTTTCGGCTCGTTCGTGGTCTACGGCTTCGGACAGGGGTACGGGCCGGTCGCCGGCTATAACTACGGTGCCAGGAACTTCGACCGCCTCTTCCGGGCGCTCAAGCTCGGCCATATCTGGACTACGATGTACGCCCTGCTCTTTGCAGCGTTCATCGTCGGCTTCGCGCCGCAGGTCATGCGTCTGTTCAGCGCCGACCCGGAGGTGATTCAGCTCGGCTCGATGGGGCTGCGCATTATCCATTCGGTCTTTCCGCTCTTCGGCTTCCAGATGATGGCGCTTTTCACCTGCCAGGCGCTCGGAAAGGCGCGACTCGCGTTCTTTATCGGTATCGCGCGCCAGGGGCTCTTCCTGATTCCGTTGGTGCTCATACTGTCGCGCTTCTACGGATTCGTCGGCGTTCTCGCCAGTCAGGCGGTATCCGACGTGATGACGGCGCTCGTCGGTGCGATGTTCACCGTACTCGTATTGCGGCACGTCTCGCAGATCCGGCGGCGGAACGAGGTGCGGGACGCACAGCCGGCGCTCGAAACAACACGAACCGGAGTCGGTAATGCAGGCGGATGAATCTACGGACATTCTGCGTCGCTGTGCGGAACTGATAGAGGGACGCACGGTAACCGTTCTCAGCGGTGCGGGTGTGAGTACCGCCAGCGGCATTCCCGATTACCGTGGTGAGGACGGGGCGTTGCGCCGTCGCGCACCGATTCAGTACCGCGAGTTCGTCGGGGAGGAGAACGCACGCCGCAGGTACTGGGCCCGCAGCTCGGTCGGTTGGGCATGGCTCAAGAAACGGTACCCGAACGACGCACATCGGGCGGTGGCGCAGCTGGAAGAGGCGGGGAGAGTCGGTGCGGTCGTTACCCAGAACGTGGACGAGTTGCACCAGCGGGCGGGCAGCCGCGAGGTAATCGATCTGCACGGGCGGCTATCGCGTGTCGTTTGCCTAAAGTGCGGGGCGATCGAGATGCGTGAAGAGCTGCAGGAGCGAATGCTTCTGAGCAATCCGGGGTGGGAGCGGCTGGTGGCGGGAATGGCTCCCGACGGAGACGCGGAGCTCGCCGAAGAGACGATCGCCGGTTTCCGGATACCCGCTTGCCGTCGCTGCGGCGGGATTCTGAAGCCGGACGTGGTCTTTTTCGGAGAAAATGTACCGTCCTCACGAGTTTCCAGGGCCCTCGAGCTCGTTCTCGGTGCGGATGTGCTCCTGGTACTGGGCTCGTCGCTGACTGTCTTCTCCGGATACCGCTTCGTGCTCGCCGCGGCGGAACGCGGCATTCCGGTTGCGATCGTGAACCGCGGCGCTACGCGGGGCGACAGGCTGGCCGAAGTTACGGTCAACGACCGGGTGGAGAGTTTTCTCCCGCGACTCGTACGCACGCTTGCTCCGTGACCGCGTTGCGGTACGGATGTCTCCCGGCGTACTATCCTGGTCAAGTGAGAAGGGGGTGATATGAACGAACGGGATGGTATGGACGGCGGTCGGGATTCGCGGCGGCGTCGCGCGGCGCGGGCCGGCGTCCTTGCGGTGGCTGCCCTCTTCGTGCTCGGCAGCTGTCTCGAGTATGAGGACGAGCTGACGATCTTCGCCGACGGAAGCGCCGAGCACCGCGTGCTGATCGGTCAGTCGCTCGAGGTCGAAGAGATGGCCGCCGGCGGCGACATGGAGGTCGAGACGCTCGATGACGACGATCTGAGCGCGGATTTCCGGGGTGAGGGAGTCGAGGTGTTGAGCCGGCGGCGGTTTACCGAAACCCGGGCCGATCCGCAGGGCGACAAGGTCGACTACGAGTTCCAGGAAGTCATCGCGCGGTACGAGCGCCTGCTGGAGGCTCCCTGGTTCGAGGAGAATACCGGTGCAATCGACTTCGAGCGTCGTGCCAACGGAAGCTACTCTTTCCGGCGGACCCTCGTTGCCGAGGCGATGGGCGAGGAAGGGCAGAGTCCGGACGAGGCAATGCAGATGCGGAGCATCATTTCGGCGCTCTTTCCCGATGCCTATTTCCGCTTCAGCGTCGAATTACCCGCCGATATCTCCACCGCCGGGATCGAAGGTGGTGAGACCACCGTGCGGCCTGTAATCGAGGGGCGACGGGTGACGTGGGAGTTTCCGCTCGCCGATGTGTTTGCCGCAACCGACGATTTCGTAATGACCGCCGATACGGTGGCCGAGTGATCGTCGCTACCGGGCAAAGAGCGGTATAAGGCTGCGTGCAGCCGAAAGATCTCCGGCGACCAGATCGGCCCCGGCGGCGAGTAGCGTCTCTGCATTGTGCATCGAGGTAATGCCGAGCGTCGGCATTCCCGCTGCCCTGGCGGCGGCAATTCCGGGTACGCTGTCTTCGCACACGAGCAGTGTTCCGAGCTCGTCGTCGGAGAAGCCGATCGCTCGAGCACACGCTATGTAGGCATCCGGCGCCGGTTTCGGCCGCGGAACGTCCTCGAAGCCGAGGATCGCAGTCGCCTGGATACCGAGCTCGGCGGCGACGCGGCGAACGTACTGCCCCGGAGCGTTACTCGCAATACCGAATGGAACGCCGCGTGCGTGCAGGGAGGCGGTCACCTCAATGGCACCCGGAAGCGGTTCGGGTGAAGCGACAACATCGAGCAGTGCTGCGATCTTTGCCTCTACCAGCTCGGACGCACGCTCCGGAGTACCCGTACGGTTGGCGAGCCGCTCGCCGATTTCGTGCGACGATGCACCGGTGAGCTCGTCGGCCGGGTAGTCGGGCATCTGCCGTCCGAGCACACGGCGAAATGCTTCCTGCCAGCTTGCGCGGTGCACCGGTGCACTGTCGACGAGAACGCCGTCGAAATCGAACAAAACGCCGCGAATCGAGTGGATAGACATCGGGTTACTCGAAGATATGTCTCAGGTAGTCGTTGAGAAAGCGTCCGCCGGGATCGAGGCGACGGCGTAGCCGAATAAAATCGCTCAGTTTCGGCCAGATCCGGGAAAGCTCGCTCCGGCCGGCGCGAAAGCGCTTCGCCCAGTGCGGGCGACCGTCGTAGCGCAGAAAGATCTGCTCGACGAGATCGAACGCCTCATATTCCTCGGCGCGTTGCGGATTGCGCGTAACGCAACCGACGGTCACCGTATCGCGTCGCCACGCCTGGCTCAACCACGTCCCGTCGGCACGCAGGAAGCGGACATCCATGGGGATGTGGGCCCACGCGCCGTTCACCGAACTGTCGAGTTGCGACTTCAGCTCGGTGAACAGCTCGTCGAAGCGGTCGAGTGCGACGCTCCACTCGGCGAGCTCGATCGTCGAGGTGCGCGACTTGGTTACAGTGGCGCCGTAGAGCGTACCCTTGGTTACGGTACGGCTGGAGAAAAAGAGCCGGCGCAGCAAGCGGTTTGCGGTTACGGTAAAGCGCGGAAAGCGGCCGGCGATTCGATAAAGCAGCTTCGAGACCTCGCGCCGGTGACGATGGTAACGCGGCGCGCTTCGCTCTTGAACCGGGGTGTCACCATCAACCTTGTCTCCGAGAACAACGTATCCGTATCCGGTGTGCGGCAGCCAGAGGATGCGCACGAAGTCGTGCTCGTCGAGCCACCCTCGGTACGAGCGCAGCCAGACTTCGTCGCGAACCGGCTCTTCGACCACACGCATGTAGTAGAGGGGGTGGGCTCGGAAGGTGACTGTCGAGAAAACGCCGAGCAGCCCGAGCGAACAGCGAAGCGCGGCCATCATCTCTTCGTCATCTTCGCGGTAGCTGCGAACCGAGCCGTCGGCGGTCACAATGCGACAGGCAACCATATACTCGGCGAGAATATGCCCGTCCCCTGCGGTGCCGTGTGTGCCGGTCGCGAGCGCTCCTCCAACGGTGACCGTATCGATATCGGGGAGGCACGGCAGACACCACCCGCGCGATTCCAGCTCCCGGATGAGCGCCGACAACCGCATGCCGCTTTCGACGGTCAGCTCCTTCGAATCGGAATCTTCGGCGACGACGGAGTTGTAGCCGGTCATATCGAGAAGCGTTTTGGTGCCGGCGCTGATGTCCGCCGACGATTGCCGGTTACCGAACGCGCGGATGTGAGAGGCACCGCGGACCGCCGAGACGATCTCCTCCTCGGTTCCGGGTACCAGGTACCGCTCGTAGCGGTGCTTTACCAGTCCGTTCCAGCTCGACCAGAGACCGTTCACGGCCGGGTCCGAATAGCGGGTGTCTTGAATGGCAGTGCTCATACTGAGTTCCAAGATAATGCGGATTCCGCGGCGATGGCTATCGCGGAGGGGCCCGTGTTCGGCTACAATGCGCGGCGGGAGGCAGAAGCCGGTGAAGGTCCTGTATATGACGAACGAATACCCGCCGCATATCTACGGCGGTGCGGGTGTGCATGTCGAGTATCTTTCGAGGGAGATGGCGAAGCTCACCACCGTTGAGGTTCGAAGCTTTCACAATCAGTCCGAGGACCTGCTGGACGGGCGGCTGAAGGTGCGAGGAACCGCCGTTGATCCCCCCTATATCGACGGGTGTCCGCCGGCGTTCCGATCGCCGCTGCGAGCGTTGACGACCGGCATCGCCTTCA
Organism: Spirochaetales bacterium; assembly: GCA_007126865.1. Taxonomy (GTDB): domain Bacteria; phylum Spirochaetota; class Spirochaetia; order DSM-27196; family SKKC01; genus SLAN01. Next base: position 6,441 of record SLAN01000177.1, read on the forward strand.
ACGGCCAGGGGATCGACGCCGATGTCGTCCACTGCCACACGTGGTACGCGCATTTCGGCGGGTTGCTTGCGCAGCACCTCTACGCTACGCCGCTGGTGGTGACTGTCCATTCGCTCGAACCGATGCGGCCCTGGAAGCGCGATCAGCTCGGTCGTGGTTACAATCTGTCGAGCTGGATCGAGGCGGTTGCGCTCGAGAGCGCCGACGCGGTGATAGCGGTGTCCGAGAGTACGCGCGACGACGTGCTGTCGCTCTTTCCGGACATCGATCCCGCTCGTGTACCGGTCATCTACAACGGAATCGATATCGACGAGTACCGGCCGGTGGTCGACCGCGAGTTGCTGCAGAGGTACGGAATCGACCCCGACCGTCCCTACGTTCTGTTCTTGGGCCGGATGACTCGCCAGAAGGGCGTGTACTATCTGCTTCGCGCCGCTCACGCGCTTGACCGCGACGCACAGCTCGTACTCTGCGCCGGCGGTGCGGACACTCCGGAGATGGCCGCCGAGCTGGAGGCGATGGTTCACGAGCTCCAGCGTGAGCGTGACGGGGTGATCTGGATTCCGGAGATGCTTTCCCGTGCGACGGCGGTCGCCTTTTTCGCTCAAGCTACCGTCTTTTGCTGCCCGTCGATCTACGAGCCGTTCGGGATCATCAACCTGGAGGCGATGGCGTGCGGTACCGCGGTGGTCGCGAGTGCGGTCGGTGGCATTGTGGAGGTGGTAGCGAACGGCGAAACCGGCCTGCTGGTCGACCCCGGTCTCTCGGGCGAGCCGCCGTTCGATCCGGTCGACGGTGAGCGCTTCGCTTCGGACCTGGCCGAAGCGCTGAACAGCGTGCTGCGTGACCGCCCTCTTGCCGAGCGGCTGGGAGCGGCCGGGCGTGTGCGGGTCGTAGAACGATTCAGTTGGGCCAAAATCGCCGAACAGACATTCGAGCTCTATCGATCGCTGGTCGAATGAGACTCCTCGGCGGTGACGACCCGATTCTTGCCCCACCGCTTCGCGTTGTAGAGGGTCAGGTCCACGCGGTGAACGAACTCCTCGGCCGACTCTTCGTTGCCCAAAGCACCGACGCCGAAGCTCATGGAAACAGGTCGCACTCCGGAGAGATAGTCCCAGGTATGGTCGGTAATCGCATGACGGAGCTCCTCGCAGAGCACGGTCGCGTCCTCGAGGGGAGTTTCGGGCATAATGATGGCGAACTCCTCGCCGCCGTAGCGAGCGAGCGTATCGGTAGCACGAATTCGTCGCATAACGATCTGTGCCACGTCGACGAGCACGCGATCGCCGATAGTGTGTCCGTAGAAGTCGTTAATCGCCTTGAATCCGTCGAGATCGAGCATCGCAAACGATAAATCGTGAGAGTAGCGATTGGTGCGTTGAATCTCTGCCTCGAGTGCCGACAGAAATCGACGACGGTTGAACGTCCCGGTCAACGGATCGCGTGTTGCGAGCTCGGCCAGCTCGGCATTCCGGAGCTCGAGTGTATCGCGGAGCGTTTCGACCTCGGCGAGCGCCCGCTCGAGCTCCCGGTTCTGCTTTCGAAACTCCTCCTTCTCCTGCTCAATGCGTTTGAGATCGAAGCGGGCAAACGACTCGTATAGCCTGGTGTGGATCTTTCGTTCGTGGATTCGGTCGGCGTACTCAAAGGCGAGACGCTGCTCCTCGAGTGCTCTCGCCAGGTTTCCGCTTTGCTCGTATGCACGACTGAGACAGGATCGAAGTTCCGGAAGCCGCTCATTGTGAGGATTTGCGCCGACCGCTTCCACCGCCCGTTCGAGCCACGGTATTGCCTCGGATGCTCTGTTGACGTCTACGAGGAGCCGTCCGAGCGAACCGTAGACCATCTCCGGCCACGGAAGATCGCCCTGCTTCTCGGCTTCGGCGACACACTCGCGATAGAGGCGTTCGGCCTCTTCGAGTCGATTCGCCGATTCCAGCGCGTTTCCGAGCTTCACCTTCTCGTGCAGCCGGTGCGCACGGTCATCGGTGCCGTCATAGAGGCGGATGCTCTCCAGATGCGCGCGGATCGCTTCTTCGAGCTTCCCCTGTTTCTCGTACGCTCGTCCGATGTTGCCGGTGGCGAGTGCGGCGAGTCTTCGGTCGTCGCGCTCCCGCGCACTCTCTACGGCGCGCTCGAAGTACTGCAACGCACGCTCGGGGCTGTTCGCCTGCATGCGAATCTCGCCCAGGTTGTTGAGTATGGCGCCGATAGAGGGCAGATCGAGCTCGCGCTGTAGCTCGTAGCTTGCCTCGAGATAGCCGATCGCCGTCTCGTAATCGCTCACATGCGCGTGAACGATTCCCAGCACGTTCAGCGCGTGGGCGCGCTCCTCGTCGTTGTCCGCCCTCTCGGCGATCTCGAGCGCCCGATTCGCGGCTCGACCGGCGTCGGTGAACTCGTTCATTGCAAAGAGGCACTGGGCACGCTTGCGGAATGCCCACGCTTGTGTCTCCTCAGCGATAGAGTCATCGCACGGAGAATCGAGAATCCGCTCCAACTCCGCCAGCGCGTCGCTGTTGTTGCCGGATAGGATCAGGTTTTCGATCTGTTCACGCTTTGAGATGGATGCCATGCGGTACGACGCGTTTTGCTCGCCTCGAGGACACTATAACGGTGAGCGAGACTGTTGTGTAGGGTATGCGCCTGATCCGTGGTCACTCAGAATCAGAGACAGCGGGGAGCTACCGGTGACGGTGGGGAATACGCTGTTCGCTACCGTCCGCATCGAACGTGACGACTTGATTCTTGCCGCGTTCTTTCGCGTGGTAGAGCATCAGGTCGATTCGATGGATAAGGTCCTGGGGAGAGTCTGCGTTGCCGGACACGCCGATTCCAACGCTTACGGTGACCGTAAGGCCGGGCGAAATATGGTTCCAGTCGTTTTCCGCGACAGCGCCTCGAAGTTTCTCGCCGATTGCGACAGCGGAGTCGAGCGGCGTTTCCGGCATAAGAAGGACAAACTCTTCACCACCATAGCGGGCCACGGTATCGGTCGTACGCGTGCTGCGCATGAGTAGCTCGGCCACGCCGGCCAGGACCGTGTCTCCGACGACGTGGCCGTACCGGTCGTTAATTGCCTTGAACTCGTCGAGGTCGAACATGGCAAGTGAGAGATCGTGTCCGTACCGGCGTGTCCTCTGCAATTCGGCCTCGAGCGTCGAGAACAAGCGTCGCCGGTTGTAAACGCCGGTCAGCGAGTCACGGGTCGCAAGCTCCGCGAGCTCCGCGTTGCGCAGTGCGAGCTCATCCCGCAACCGGTTGACTTCGTTGAGCGCCTGTTCTAGATGTTCGTTGCGGTTGCGGTACTGCTCCTTCTCGCGAATGATACGGTTAAGGTCGAAACGCGCCATGGTCTCGTGCAGACGTTGCTCGGTCTTGCGTTCGAACAGCCGGGACAGGACATCGAACGCGCATCGCTGTTCCGCGAGTGCCCCCGGGAGGTCGCCGCCCATTTCGCGGGCGCGACTCAGTAGCGCCCGCCACGTCGGGAGGCTCTCGTGATCCTCGGTGTCGCCAAGCAACTCTATCGCGCGGCCGAGCATTCTCCGCGCTTCCTGCCAGTTGCCGTTATCTGCGAGCAGGCGACCGTATGAGCCGTAGAGCTTCTCGGGCCAGCTCACGTCTTCCCGTGTCTTCGCCTGCGCGACGCATTCCCGGTAGATTCGCTCCGCCTCCTCCGTCTCGTCTATTTCTTCCAACGCCTCGGCGAGCTTAATCCTGGCGTGAAACTCCTGTATCGGATCGCCGATCTCCTCGAAGAGTTGGACACTCTCGCGATACGTCCGTATTGCCTCATCGGTCCGGCCTGCCGCGGATAGAACGCGACCGACGTTCCGGGTCGCGAGCGCGACGAGCCAGTGGTCGTCCCGTTCGCTGCCGGTGTCCGCGGCCCTCCGGAAGTAATCGAGCGCACGATCGTAGCTCTTCATGAGAAGATGAATGTTCCCGAGGTTGTTCAGCAGCGATCCGATCCGATCGCCGCCGAGATCGCGCTGTAGCTCGTATGCTAGTTCCAGGTATTCGATCGACCGTTCATAGTCGGCAAGCTCGCCGTGAATAACGCCGAGCAGATTCAGCACGAGCGCGCGACCGTGTACATCGTTTCCCCGTTCAGCGTGCTCGACCGCCTCTCGTGCCACCACGCCGGCATCAGCGTACTCGTTCCGCATGAACAGGCACTGCGCTTTCTTCCGGTACAGCCAGCACAGCTCATCCGCTGCAAGGTGCTCGCTACCCGTTTCTTCGAGAATGAGCTCAATTGCGCTCAGAGCGCCCTTGATATCGCCGTTGCGGATGGTTTCGTCAATCCGTTCGCGGCGCGTATCGTCGACTACCATCTTTTCCTCTCGGTCGGTGACCGATCTTCAAATGATAAGGCATATTCGCGGATGTTGTGTAGCAAACGTTTCGAATGCATATGGCCGCTGACTCGATATCCCGGCCACTGTTCGTGGAGTCATCAGTGTCTCCGCAGTAGCCGAGTCGGCGCGTGCGGAGATACATTGGGCGGTACGCATGGATAGCAGTCACCGCAAGGAACGTGCCGAAGCGAGAACCCGCCGACTCGGCGAGGCGAATCTTCGCCGGGTCATGTTTACCCTCAGCGTGCCGGCAATTCTCGGTATGCTCTCGAACGCGCTCTATCACGTAGTCGACTCGATCTATATAGGTCGTCTCGGAACGCAGGCGATCGGGGCGATTTCGGTAGCCTTTCCGATTTTCGCGCTGATCGGGGCGGTCGGAATCAGCTTCGGCGTCGGAACCGCGAGCTTCATCAGCAGGGCGCTCGGGGCCGGACGAAAGCGCGAAGCCGACCGGGCGAGCGCGGCCGGGTTCGTCTCCGTGGTTGTCGTCGGTCTGTCGCTTTCGGCATTCGGGTTAGTCTTTCTCGATCCGGTGCTCCGTGTTTTCGGCGCTACCGATACGATACTCCCGTTTGCACGTGATTACGGTGTGATCATGATCGCCGGTAGCACCGTCACAATGCTGAAGATCTATTTCAACAATCTCGTGCGTGCGGAGGGGAATACCCGGTGGAGCATGATCGGGATGATGTCCGGTGCGTTTCTAAACATCATCCTCGATCCTATCCTCATATTCTCCGTCGGGCTCGGAATCCGGGGTGCGGCAATCGCGACAGTCATCAGTCAGGGAGTCGCTCTCGTTCTTCTTGCCGGTCATTTCGTGATTCGCCACAGCTATGTCCGCTTCCGGCCGTGGGATTTTCGTGTGCCGGCCACGGTGTACCGGGATATGCTCGGAACCGGCTCTCCGATGTTTTTCCGCCAGGCGATGGGAAGCTTCGCGATCGCCTTGCTGAACAACGCCGCTGCAGCGTACGGGGATCCGGCGGTCGCCTCGGTGGGAATCGTGCTTCGCGTGCTCGTATTCGGCATGATGCCGGTGTACGGTTTCGGCCAGGGGTATCAGCCGGTGGCCGGATACAACTACGGCGCCGGTTCATTCGACCGCCTCTTTCACGCAATGCGGCTGAGCATCACCTGGACCGCAATCTATACGACCGCTCTGACGGCGCTCGCGCTCACGCTGGCACCGTACATAATCCGTCTCTTCTCGGGCGACTCCGACGTCATCGCGATCGGCACCTTCGGTCTGCGAATGGTCTATGCTGTCTTCCCGCTCTTCGGATTCCAGGTCGTCGCCCTCGTGAGCTTTCAGGCGCTCGGAAAGCCGCTGCCCGCACTCTTCATAGGCCTTGCGCGCCAGGGCATATTCCTCGTACCCGCCGTGCTCTTGCTCGACTCGTGGTTCGGGCTCGCAG
>SLAN01000290.1 GCA_007126865.1 Spirochaetales bacterium
GATATGAGCGAGGCCGGATTCCGCCACGAGTGGGACCTCATAACCGTGATCTTCGACTTCCGCGAAGGCGGGAGCGGAGACGGAAGCGAGGATTTCACCTGGTACTTCGACAATCTCGACGCCGACGCAGAAATGTTAGATCGATAAGAACTCCTGGTTGATGTAACCGCCCCGCGACCGGTCTCGCGTTTCAAGCGCTTAACGCGTAGAGTGAAGTCATGGAACGAGTAGCTTTCGGCAGTACCGGATTGGAGGTTTCGCGGCTGTGCGCCGGAACCGGTACGCACGGATGGGCAGGACGATCCGATCAGACCGCGCTCGGCGTCGAGGGTCTGGCACGACTTCTGCGGCGGGCGTTCGACGCGGGAGTGACCTTCTGGGACGCCGCCGATCAGTACGGTTCGCATCCGCACGTAGCCCGCGCCCTTGAAAGCGTACCGCGCGACGAAGTGGTAATCTCGACCAAGACGGTTGCACGAACGCAAACCGAAGCGACCCGTGCGCTCACCCGTTTTCGACGGGAGCTCGGCACCGACGTGCTCGATATCGTCATGCTCCACTGCATGTCGAGCGAAGGATGGCCCGTATCCCACGCCGGTGCCATGGAGGCGCTCGCGCGCGCGAAAGAACGTGGTGAGGTACGCGCCGTCGGGATTTCGAGCCACGGGCTCGGCGCGCTGCACACCGCGGCGAAGAGCGAATGGGTGGACGTCGTGCTTGTGCGCTTGAACCACTCCGGCGTCAATATGGACGGTTCACTGGAAGAGGTTCTCGAGGCGGTTCGCAGACTCGGTGAGGCAGACAAGGCGATATACGCGATGAAGGTGCTCGGCTGTGGCGCTCTCGGCGGCAACCCGAGAGAAGCATTCGAGTTCATCAAAAATGTCAGCGACGTCCACTCGTTCACCGTCGGTATGACCTCGGAAGACGAACTCGATGAGAACGTGCGCCTGGTCGAAGAAATCGACCCGAGGATTCGGCGAAGCGCTTGAGTACCGGCGGAGAGACCACCCTGGCCGCCGAGACACGAAGAAATCGCCCGAGCGTTGACCCCCGCACCCCCGAAATGTATTTTGTGATGACAGGAGGTTTCCATGGTCAACTTGTTCACCGCACGGCGCGTGTTTCTCCCGGTCTTCGCGCTCATCGTGGTCGCGTGCGCTGCGCCAACACCGAACGAGATAGAGGTCGATGAAGGATCATACAGCGCCGAGGTCGTCGCCGACGGACTCGAACGTCCGTGGGGACTCGACTTTCTCCGCCCTCAAAATGACAACCTCGCGCTCGTAACCGAGCGAACCGGCGGTCTGCAGCTCGTCGATCTTGCCGAGGGAACCCGGCAGCCCGTCGGCGGTGAAATACCGGAGGTCGTTTCCCGGGGACAGGGAGGCATGCTCGACGTCGCCGTCCGCCCCGAATACGGCGACGGGGGGAACAACTGGATATACCTTACCTACGCTGGCGCGAACGACAACGGAAGCGGCTACGCCACGCACCTCGGGCGCGCCCGGTTCGACCGGAACGACCTCAGCCTCTACGACTTCGAAGTACTCTTTGTCGCCGAGCCGTTCCACTCGCAGACCGGCCACTTCGGCTCCCGGATCGTATTCGACAACGACGGCTACCTCTACATGAGCTCCGGCGATCGCCGAGATCGTCACACCGCGCAGGACCTTTCGAGTGGTTGGGGCAAGATCTTCCGCTTCCACGACGACGGCAGCATCCCCGACGACAATCCGTTCGTCGGCGACGACGACGCCCTCGATGCGATCTACACCTACGGCCATCGTAACCCGCAGGGACTTGCCATCCATCCGGAAACAGGCGAGCTGTGGCAGAACGAACACGGTGAGCGCGACGGAGACGAGATCAACATCATCGATACTCCCGGCGGAAACTACGGCTGGCCGGTCGCTACGTACGGCCGTGAGTACCCCACAGGTGCCGCAATCGGCGACCTGCCGCACGAACGCGACGACATCGTCAATCCCATCTACTGGTGGGATGGAACCCGGTACGACGACGGACAGTCCGGATTCCCGCCGTCGGGAATGGCCTTCACGAACGACGGGCTGTTCATGGGCAATCTCGCCAATGAGTATCTCGGGTGGTTTCACCTCGAGGGTGCCGACCGCTCTTCGGTCGAGGTGATCCGCGAATCACGGATCGTCGGCGGATACGGGCGAGTACGCGATGTGCGCTCCCCCGTCAACAGCGACACGCTCTACGTGCTTATAGACTCCGGCGACGCTCCACTCCTTCGGGTGACCGTCGAGCGATAGGCACTGGAGTCGGAACACTCTGCCCCGGCGGCGAGTTATCGACGCGTTTTCGGGGCGTCCGCCCCGCCCGTAACTCTACTCCCGGCTCCGTGTTTTCTGATAGATTGAATCGCCGAGCCGGTCGCCAGCTGTGCGCCGGCCCGCTGAATTCTGCGCGCGCCCCTGCGGCGTGCGTTTTATCGATCCACGGTTCGGGGGCCGGCCATGAGGCTGTTTCTCAAGTACATCCTCAAGAATATCTCCGAGAAGAAACTGCGGACGCTGCTGATCGTGGTATCGGTCATGAGCTCGGCCGCTCTCTTTTTCGCCTCCAGCTCGCTCGCCGACACGATGATCGACATGTACGAGCAGCTGCTGCGGGCGCAGGTCGGCGAGGCGTCGTTCGTGTTACGTGCGGGACGGCGCTCGCCTTCGCGCTGGTTCCGTGTCGACCGGGAGCGGATCGACGGGGTCGCGCTGATTGCCGGCGAGGTTTCGTTGAGCGGAAGCTATACGGCGCCGGGGGCGACTTCAGCCTTCGGCCGCGACAGCCGGCAGCTCTCCGCTCGCGGGCTCGATCTCGAGGAGCTGCAGCGCTTCAATCCGTTGGTGTTCCGCGGACGCGATAACAGCTCGGAGTTCACCGGCAACCGGATCGTACTCGGTGCTCCGTTCGCCGACCGCGAAGGTCTCGCTATCGGCGATACGATCGATGTCGAGCTGCAGGGGGCGCGCAGGCGCCTGACGGTATGGGGAGTTGCCCACCCGACCGGGCTGTTCCGCGAGATGCCGCAGTCGGAGACGATCACGGCCGTCGTCCCGCGCGATTACGCGGCATCTCTCGCCGGAACGCGCGGGAGCGTGAACGCCGCGTACGTGGTGCTATCGCCGGGCGCCGAACCGGCCGCCGCGCGTCGTGCGCTGCAGGAACGCTACCCCCGTCTCGAGGTCGCCGAGGCGGTTTCGATGGATGAGGTTCGCGCGGCACTGGCGAACATGACAATTCCTTTCTACCTCATGACCTCCATGGTCCTGTTCATCA
>SLAN01000306.1 GCA_007126865.1 Spirochaetales bacterium
CTGCAACGCTATGAGAAACGGCTACTGCAGAAAGAAGAAACCCTGGAGAGCAAAGCGAGCGCCGTAGAGCGTCAGGCGCAAGAGTTCACAGACCGCGAGAGGAAGATTGCCGAGCGCGAAGAAGAAGTATCGCGTCAAGAAGAAACGTGGAGAGAAGAGCTGGAGCGTATATCCGGGCTCTCGGCCGACGAGGCGAAACGGCTGCTTATGCAGTCGATCGAGGATGATGCAAAGCGCGAGGCGCAGACGCTCGTAACCCGCGTCGAACAGGAGGCGGAGGCGACCGCGGAGAAGAAGAGCCGGGAAATCCTCGTATCGACCATCCAGCGAATGGCGTCGGATGTGAACGCCGAGGTCACCGTCGCGTCGGTCAGCTTACCGAACGACGAGATGAAGGGGCGAATCATCGGGCGCGAAGGGCGAAATATCCGAACTCTCGAAACGCTGACCGGTGTGGACATCATCATCGACGATACACCGGAGGCGGTGGTAGTCAGCTGCTTCGATCCGGTTCGTAAGGAAGTTGCGCGCCGGAGTCTCGAGCGGCTGGTTTCCGACGGGCGGATACACCCGACGCGAATCGAAGAGGTTGTCCAGAAGGTTACGCACGAGATCAGTCAGGCGATTTACGAGGAAGGGGAGAAGGTCTGCTTCGACTTCGGCATTCACGATCTGAAGCCGGAGGGCATCCGCGGTCTCGGGCGTCTCATGTATCGGACGAGTTACGGACAGAACGTGCTCGCACATACGAGGGAGGTTGCGACGTTCGCCTCCATGCTTGCCGGTGAGCTCGGCGCCGATCGCGACATCGCCAAGCGCGGCGGGTTGTTACACGATATCGGAAAGGGTATCGAGAGCGACGGCGACAGCAATCACGTAGAGCTCGGTGTTGAGCTCGCGCGCAGGCTCGGAGAAGATGAGCGGGTGATAAACTGCATAGCCGCCCATCACGGAGATGTGGCGCATAGTTGTCCGGAAAGCGTGCTGGTGCAGGTAGCGGACGCGTTGAGCGCGAGCAGACCGGGAGCCCGCCGCGAGACGCTCGATAACTACATTAAGCGCCTGGAGAATCTCGAGCGGATCGCCGAGCAGTTCGACGGGGTGGAGAAAGCGTACGCGATCCAGGCCGGGCGGGAGCTGCGAATCATGGTGAACCATGAGACGGTCAGCGACAGCGAGGCGAAGGATATCGCGAAGAGCATCGCGCGACAGATCGAAAGCGAGCTTCGCTATCCCGGCCGCATTAAGGTTACGATGATTCGCGAAACGCGCATCGTCGAGTACGCGCGCTGACTCTATGGCCAACCGCATGTGTGGTGTCCTCCTGATCGGCGATGTGGTCGGGCAGGCGGGGTTGCGAGCATTAACGCTTGTGCTTCCGAAGCTGATTCGTCGCTTTTCTCCGGCTCTGACGGTAGTCAACGGCGAGAATGCGGATTCCGGATTCGGACTGAGTCCGGAAAATGTCGCCGCGATCTATTCAGCCGGGGCGGATGTGATTACCACCGGCAATCACGTGTGGCAGCACAAAGAGATTCAGGAGATGCTCGAGGGTGATGAGCGCATACTTCGGCCCGGCAATTACCCGGGCCGACTGCCCGGCTCCGGCGCCGTTGTCTGTGACTCGAAAAGCGGGCGGATCGCGGTCCTCCATCTGCAGGGCCGTTCGCGCATGCCGATCATCGATTGCCCGTTTCGCAAGGCGCGGGAGCTGCTCCGCGAGCTGAAGGGTCGATTCGAGGTGGCGGTGTGCGATTTTCACGCAGAGGCCACCGATGAGAAGGAGGCGCTCGGCTCGTATCTCGACGGCCAGCTCGCCGCCCTTGTCGGTACGCATACGCACGTGCAAACCGCCGACGAACGAATTCTACCGAAGGGCACCGCCTACATTACCGATCTCGGTATGACCGGTCCGAACGGCAGCGTGATCGGCTTCCGATCCGACATCAGCATTCAGCGATCGCTGACTCAGATGCCGCTCAAGAATGAGGTGTCGAACAACCCGGCCACCGTGCACGGAGTGTATGTGGCTGTCGACCCGGAACGCGGCCTTGCGGACCGGATCGAGCGTATTGCCGAGGAGCCGGGGGTGTAGGGTGTCGTACGCGGACCGGAGCGGGACCGCACCGCGAACGAGCTGTGTCGGCTGCCCGTAAAGACCGAAACGCACCGGCCGCATGTGGCAGCGGAGCTGCCCGCACGCATGGAGGAGCCGTCGTGAAGAGAGTTCGCCTGCTTGAGCTGTTGCAGCTCCGGTTTCCGGATGTGGAACGCAAGGAGCTTCATGCGCGTGTGCTGTGCGGAGAGATCCGCGTCGACGGGGCGACCGAGCGGGATCCGGGGCGAAAGGTAGCCGAAGCGGCGGAGGTGCAGTGGTGCGGCGAGATGCCGGTCGGGCGAGGGAGCGACAAACTCGCTGCCGCGCTGGATTGGTTCTGCCCGGTAGTCCGTGGTGCTGTGGTACTCGACGCCGGAAGCTCGACCGGCGGATTCACCCAACAGTTGTTGCAGCGAGGGGCATCGCTCGTCTACGCGATCGACGTCGGTACAAATCAGCTCGCGTGGAAGTTGAGGAGTGACGAGCGCGTTCGTGTAATGGAGAACACGAATGTACTCGATCTGACGCCCGACCGGCTTCGCCCGAGACCGGCGTTTGCCGTTTGTGATTTGAGCTTTCGCGGTCTTCTCGGGGTCGCTCGTCATATCGCCTCGCTGACCGAAACGGGACGTGTCATTGCGCTTGCCAAACCGCAGTTTGAGCGGCAGCACTTCGAGTCGGCGATCGGTGCGGAGCGAGCTTTTCGCGGCGTAGTGGAGGATGACGACGGGGTGACGATCGTACAGGCGCTGAGCCGTGCGCTGGTCGCCGACGGCTTGCGCGTCGGCGAGCCGATACCATCGCAGGTTCGGGGAAGGCGGGGCAACCTCGAGTATTTTCTCGATCTGACGCTTCTCGGCGAGGGCGGTCAGGAGAACGAATCGCGGCCTAACGGCGAACCGATGTAGACCCCTTCGCCCCCGAGCCACTCGTGCTGGTCACCTTCGATGAGGAACTGCACCCGATCGACGGTCGAGAACTCGGTCGTCGCGTAGATAATCTGCTTCAGCTGCATTCGGTATCCCTCTACCCCCATCGGGTTGAATCGAAATGCCTCGTTGAAGTCGAGATATGCTACTCCGTCGCGAACCGAAGCCCGAAGCAAACGGGAGCCGTCGGGAATGAGGTTGAGCAGCCCGTCGGCCACCTCATCGGCGGTGGGACCGTCGATCAGCGCACGAACGGTTTCGGTCAACGGTGCCTGCGTGTCCCGGATCTCGCGGCGTACCGGCTCGGCGAATATGCCGTCGTCGGTCACCCGAACGTAGTACAGCCGGGCGGTTCTGGTCCGCTGCGGTTCGGGCTGCGGCTCCTCGACCGGTTCGTCGATGTCCGGATCCACAGCCGGTTCTTCGGTCTCCGGGGCGTCGGGCTCCGGTTCGGGCGCCTCGGGTTCCTCGCTCGGTGAATCTTCGGCTACGGACGGTTCGTCGGCTTGCGGATCGGTAGGCGCGGTGTGCGGTTCATCATCCGGCTGCTCTTCCGTTTCCTCCGGAAACTCGATTTCCGGCGGGCCCTCGTCCCGTACGGTGCGTTCTTCGCCGCCGAATCGCTCGCTGATAATCTCCACGAGCTGTGTATTGTCGAGAACACTCTGTATTTGCGGTCGATTGATCAGAAATACGACCAATACGAACAGGATGAACGCTATCCAGAAGAGGACTCCCAGGCTTGTTCGCCGTCGTTTTCGTGCCATTCCTGTGCTTATCGTCGGCAGATAACCGATTCGCTTTGAGGGGTTCCGGCGCGCGCGCTGCAGGCATTTGACGACAGTGGAACGCGAACCATATAGTACCGTTTGTCGATGAAGGAACTCGCCGGTATTTCCGGGTCGCCCGGAATAGCCATCGGACCTATTCTCACGTATTCGGAAAGCCACCAGTACGTCCCCAGATACCGGATCGAGGACCATTCTATCGATGAAGAGCTGACGCGGTTTCACGAGGCGGTCAAACGCGCGCGCGAGGAAATCACATCACTCCAGAAACAGTCGAAACATGAAATCGGGGACCTCGATACCCGCCTTCTCGACAGCCATGTTCTCATGTTGTCCGACCCGGACTTCACCGGGCGCGTCGAAGAGGCGATTCGCTCGCAACAGTACAACGTCGAATGGGTGCTCCATACGACGACCGAGAGCGTCGTCGCTCAGTTGTCGAGGTTGGAAGATGACTATCTGCGCGAGCGCTCGGTCGATATTCACGACGTCGGTCAACGCGTCCTGAACCATCTCCTGTACCGGCGCAGGCTTTCACTTTCCGATCTCACTGACGAGGTGGTGCTCATCTGTCACGATCTTCTGCCCTCCGATGCGATCGGCATGAACAAGCGGAAGGTCAGAGGCATCGCCATGGACGCCGGCGGTCGGACCAGTCATACGGCGATTCTCGCGCGTGCATTCGAAATACCTGCCGTCCTCGGTCTCGGTACGGTCGTAGAGCATGCGCGGACGGCGAGTGAGATCATCGTCGACGGGAATCGGGGGAAGGTGATCCTCGATCCGGACGAGTCGACGCTCAGCCGGTATCGCGACGAACTGTCCGACTATCGGGAGCGTGAAGTTCGGCTCATGAGCCTGAACGATCTTCCGGCGGAGACGAAAGACGCGAAGCTTATCCAGCTGAAAGCGAATATCGAAATCCCGGAAGAGGTGGAAGCTGTCTTTGCCCACGGTGCCGACGGTATCGGGCTCTTTCGCAGTGAGTTTCTCTTTCTGCATTCAGGCAAGCGGAACAAAACACGCCTCCCGGATGAAGAAGACCAGTTCAACGCGTACCGTCACATTCTCGAGTCGATGAACGGAAAACCGGTGACCATTCGCACCCTCGATGTCGGTGGCGATAAGGTGGTTCCGGAGCTCAGCCAGTATCCGGAGAAGAACCCGCTTCTCGGCTGGCGTGCGATCCGATTCTGTCTCAGTCGTACGGAGGTGTTCAGGACGCAGCTGCGAGCTCTCTTGCGCTCGTCTATCTACGGCAATCTGAGGATCATGTTTCCGATGGTTTCGGGAGTCGAGGAGTTGAATCGAGCGCTCGAGTTGCTCCACGAGATCCGGGAGGAGATGGTCGCATCGGGCGAGCCGTTTTCCGAGAGCATCCCGGTCGGAATTATGATTGAGGTTCCCAGCGCAGCGCTGACCAGCGACATTCTCGCGAGAAACTGTGATTTCTTCTCGATCGGGACGAACGATCTCATTCAGTACACCCTCGCCGTCGACCGCGGTAACGAACGGACGACCTACCTCTATGAACCGTTCCACCCCGGTCTGCTCAGGCTGCTGAACACGGTCTCGGAAAACGGCCACCGGGCCGGAATTCCGGTCGGTATGTGTGGAGAGATGGCTGCTGATCCGATGGCCACGATGCTGCTCGTCGGTCTCGGGCTCGATGAGCTCAGTATGAGCGCCGCCGGTATTCCGGAGGTGAAACGGATCATCCGGTCACTGACGATGGGTGAAGCCGAGGAGCTGCTCGGCACCGTTATGGAAATGCGTTCCTGCGAAGATATCGACCGGTTTATCCACACGGTTATGAGCGAGCGATTCGAGCTGCAAGTCTACTGATATCCGCACGACCCTGAACGAGTGCCTACCTCGCGCTGCCGGTGCCGAGGGATTCGACGGAGATGCGCAGCAGGATATCACCGCATGTTCCTCGCGCGGCCGGTGCCGGGGGCTCGTCGCCGCTCGACAGGCTCCCTCCGGATGTCGCATGATCCGATGCAACCCACTATGAACGAGAAAAGAATCGTTATCGTCGGTCGACCGAACGTCGGCAAGAGCACGCTCTTTAACAGACTCGCGCACTCCCGGGTAAGCATTACCGACCCGACTCCGGGTGTAACTCGGGATACGGTCGAAGCGTTGGGAAGCGTAGGAGGTCTATCGGCAAGGTTAGTCGATACAGGCGGCTATACGCTCGGCGATGAGGGATTCGATCCGCTTGTTCGCGAGCGAAGCATCGAGGCAGCGCGCGAGGCCGATGTTATTCTTTTCATACTCGACGTAACCGACCTTACCGCCGAAGATGAGGAGTTCGCCGAGACGCTGCGTCCGATGTCGGAACGAACGGTTCTTGTCGTCAACAAGGTTGATTCCGAGAAGCGTGAGCTTCTACTCGGAGATTTCTACGCGCTCGGGTTTTCCGAGCTCGTCAGCGTCAGCGCCGCGCACGGACTCGGTGTCGATGATCTCGAAGAGGCAATCGAGCGTGTGCTCCGCCGAACTTCGCAGGACGGTACGTTCGCTCCCGACAATAGAGGGAAGGAGGTCGGTGACGATCGAGGCCCGGAAGAAAACGGCAGGGGAGAGGAAATACGGGTTGCGATTCTCGGAAAGCCGAACACCGGCAAGAGTACGCTCGCTAACCGCCTGCTCGGTCGCGAGAGGAGTATCACCTCGGAGATCGCAGGGACCACGAGAGACGTTGTCGGCGGAGAGCTCGAATGGCGCGGGACACGGATCGAAGTGCTCGATACCGCCGGCATTCGACGCAAGCGCAGCGTCGAAGAGGCTGTCGAGTACTATTCGGTGAACCGGGCGGTGCAGGCCGCCGAAGCGTGCGATGTCGCGGTGCTCGTGGTCGATGCGCGCGACGGGCTTACCGAACAGGACAAGAAGATTGCGCAGATCGTCGTCCGGCGCGGCAAGGCCATTGTCATAGCGCTCAACAAATGGGACCTGATGGAAGATATTCCCAATCTCTTTCAGGCCGTGCGAGACCGAATGTCGTTCGTCTTTCCGGTGTTGAGTTACGCGCCGGTTGTTGCCGTATCGGCGACCGAAGGTGAAGGTGTCGAGGAGCTGCTGCGGAAGACGCGGTTGGCGTTCCGCGAGTCGATTCGACGAATCGATACCGGTGAGCTGAACCGAAAACTCGAGGCGTGGGTGGAGCGGACGCCGCCGCCGGTGATCGGTCGTGGTCGGCTGAAACTGCGCTACATGACTCAGGTATCGACTCGGCCACCGACATTCGTGCTTTTCGCAAACCGCGATCGCGGCGTGCCAGAAAGTTATCTCGGCTACATCCGGAACAGTATTCGAGCCGATCTCGGTTTCGGTCATGTGCCCATTCGGCTGGAGCTGCGGAGCAGCCGGAGCAAGTAGCGGTATGCGGCGCTATTCGATCGGCGAAGCTTGCGAGCTACTCGGAACCAAAGCGCATATTCTCCGGTACTGGGAGCAGGAGCTTCCGTGGATACGGCCGCGGAAAGACGAATTCGGCCGTCGGTGCTACTACGAGTCCGATCTGCAGCGCCTCTATCGTCTCAAATACCTCATCGCCGAGAAAGGTATGACGCTGCAGGGCGCCGGGCAGAAACTGCTCGATGACACGCATGCGGACTCCGCCGATCGTCTCGCACAGGTGCGCGAGCTGCGGTCGCAACTCCTGAGCGTAGCGGAACGGAGCCGGTCGTTGAAGACGCGACTCGCACACGCTGCGGAGGTTCCATCGATTATCTCCGAGCGCTCCGATGCATCCGCTCTTACCCGGCGCTGGAAAGAGCTTTCGCCTCCCGGGCGGCGGCATATGCTCGAACAGCTGCAGGCCTTTCCCGATCATTGGGTGAGCCATATCGCGCGCTTGAGCAGGCCGGAAGGACTCCTGCGGACGACCGCCGAAGAGAGGAGCGGCGCGACCCCGGCCATCCGGCTTACCGAAAGCGAATCGGCGAAACGTGAAGGAGAACGCGCTCTTGCGCGCGGAACCGCCTCGTTGCTCTGGTGGCCGGCGCCCGACGAACCCCCGCCCGCCGCGTCACCGCTCGAACAGCTCCCGGTCCGATCGTACCTCGCGGTGCCGTTCCAGTCATTCCTCCGGTGGGACCGTGCAAGGGCCCGCTGGGCTCCGTCGGGCACGATCAAGCTGGCGCGCCGCTTTCCGCTCCCGGAGCTCACGGGAACAGGAGGGCTGCGGATCGACGACGACGGCACGGTGGCGCTCGCTCGTTCGCGACTCGCCGCTGCGGTCGGATGGCTTACGCAACCGCACGAGCGTACGCGTCTGCTCACCGAGGGGGTCACGTCGGTCGGGCTTCTCCTGCCGGGGGCGGGATTCTCTGTCGATTCGACGGTGCTCGGGCACCATCGACTCGCCCACGCGTCCGTGTCGTTGCGATTGACCCGCGGTCGTGACGGGTATCGAGTTTCGGGACCGGTCTGGTTCGATCTGGCGTTTCTCGCCGGCTTGGCGCGACCGGTCGGTCCTGTGGGTGACGAGGAGGAGGCGGAGTCGGTGTCCGGAGAAATGACGGTCACCCCGACGCTTACTCTGTCTCGACTTGTCGAGCGGGCGGCTATGCCGCAGCTTTTCACGTAACGCTCGGCCGCCGTATTTGTTTTCGGGGTATACAGTACCGTTTCCCAACAACCTGTACATACGAGAATGACCCGCTGGAGTTGGAATGAGAATCCACGAGGAGATATATTGGCCTGGTATGAAGGCCCTGTTCGTCATCGTCCTGCTGTTCGCTGCCTTATCCACAGGGGCTCAGAGTACCGAGCGCGACCTCTATCAGCAGGCCGAGATTCGATTTCGGAACGGCGAGTACGAGCTCGCACTCGATCGCTACCAGGCGCTTGTCCGGGACTTTCCCTTTTCGGGGCGGGTGCCCGACGCACATTTTCGGATCGGAGTGTCGCAGCACCGCCTCGGCCGGTACGAGGAGGCGTTGCGAACCTTCCGACGGGTAGAAACGAGATTTCGTTCAACGCAATACCTCGGACTCGTACCGTTCTGGAAGGGTGTGACGCACTACTACCTCGAGCAACACGAAGATGCGGTAGATGAGCTCGCACGCTATCTCGACCGCGACGGCTCGAATGAGGTCGTCCGGCAGGCGCTACTCTATCTCGCTCTGTCCCGTGACGCGCTCGGCCACGATCCGCGCGACGATGTACAACGCCTGCTCGAGTTAACCGACGATCCGGCCGCCGAGCCGTATGCGTCGACTATCTATATCCGTTCGCTCGCTCGGGCGGGAGAGTTCGAGGCGGCTGCGGCGTTCTACGAGGCGATCGATGTGGACCGGCTCGATTCCGCATGGCGTTCTCGCATCGAGATCTTCGCCGCCGAGGCGTACCACGCCCTCGGGGAGAACGAGCGAGCCCGCGCACTGTACGATCGGCTTTCGGATGCCGAGCCGGCAATCGCGACGGTTGCGCTGCAGCGACGGTTCGAATACGCGCAGCGGGCAGCGGATCCGGTCAGAGTCGATCGGGTTGTGCGCGAAGCGGAAGTGACGCTTCGCGGGCGAACCGATGTCCTGGTGGAGTTCTGGAAGCACGTCGGAGTGGAGAGTTACCGCTCGGAGAGTTACGACCTCGCCGAGCTGTACCTTTCGCGCGTGTGGGATCTGCGTGATCGTGAGCCGGTCGCAGGAATCGTTCCGCTGTACCTCGCCGAGCTGCGAGTGCGACGAGGCGAGCTCGAGAACGCGATCTCGATTCTCGAAACGCATCTCGACCGCAACGACTCGGAAGTCGAACGGGCGCTCGTTCGACTCGGCGGGTTGGAGCTGAAGGCCGAACGGTATGCCTCCGCTGCCGGACGCTTTGCGGAGGCACTCGAACGATTCCCGGACGGCGAGCTCGCAGGACAGGCCGCGTACCAGAAGGCGTACGCGCGCTACCGCGAGGGGCGATTCGAGGAGTCGCTCTCGATCATCGAAGACATAACTGGGCGAGGGGCCACCGGAGGGTTCAGCCGGGAGATCACCAGACTCCAGGCAACGGTCCACCGGGCGCTGGGAAATTTGAACCGGGCAATCGATGCGTATCGCAGCTACCTGGCGCAGGTTCCCGACGATATCGAGACACGCCTGGAGCTTGCGAAGGTTCTTTTTCTCGACGAGCGCTACGAACAGGTAAACGCCCAGATCGAGGAGTTGTACGGCCGTGCACCCGAGCTGAGCGAGAGCGATCCGGCGGCTTTCCTGCAGGCCGAGTATCTCGAGGGGCTCAGCCGCGTCGGGCGAAGACAGTATGAGGAGGCGACGATCGCTCTGGAGAGTCTACGCGACTTCGATCTGATCGCGGAGCTTTCGGGAGATGTCCCGTCGCTTCGGAGTATCTATCCGTACGGTATGTACTACCTCGGCTGGGCGAACTACCGGCTCGGGTTGTGGAGCCGGGCCACCGGTACTCTGCTGCGCGTCGTGGATTACGATACCGGGCACCCCCTTGCCTCGCGGAGTGCGTACATTGCGGCGTGGAGCGCATATAGCGCCGAATCGTACGACGAGGCGGCCGGAATTCTCCGAACCCACCGGGAGCTCGCCGTCGATTCCGCCGAGGAGGTGGAGGGGCGATACCTGCTTGCACAGGTCTATCGCGCCGACGGAAGGACCGAAAGCGCCGCGGTCGAGCTTGCCGCGATTTATCGCGACTTTCCCACATCCTCCTATGCGGACGAAGCGTTGTACGAACACGCGATGATACTCGCGACGCAGGGTGAAACCGAGGAAGCGGTATCGCTGCTCGGAGAGCTTTTTGAACGCTATCGGGATAGTCCGCTCGCGGAGGAGGCGCTCTATCGACGGGGCGAGGTGCTCTACGACGCCGAGCGTTATGGAGAGGCGCGCGACGCATGGCTCGAGTATCGCAGTGAAGCTCCGGACGACCGCCTGTACGCGGCTTCGCTCTATTGGAGCGGACGTGCATCGCGGGCGCTGGGTGAGCGAGGTTCGGCGCTCCTCGTCTGGAACAGGCTCATTAACGAGTTTCGTGACTCGACGTTCCGTTTCGACGCAATGATCGGCGCCGCCGAAATCTATGAAGAGCGTGGCGAGTTGCGGCAGGCGCTCAATCTCTATACCGAAGCGGTCGGATCGTATCCGGATCTGGCTGCGGAGGTCGATGCGCAGACGGCCGCGGATCGGCTCGTGCTGCGTCTCGGCGGCTTGAGCGAGCAGGAAGCGCGGTTGCTCGTACAGATAGAACAGGGTGACCGTGCAGACACCGAAAGCGGACGCGAGGCTATCATCGAGCTTGCGAAGCTCGTGGTCTACGAGAGTGTGGCCGAAAGCGTCAACCGGCGGCTCGTGCTTCCGCTGTTGCGGGAAACCGCGGAACAGGAGAATCAGGACCCGTCGCGGGCGGCAGAAGCGCAGTTTCTCATCGGGGAGTGGTATCACCAACAGGGCGATGACGCGGACGCCGCGGAGGCGTTCCTCACGGCCGCCGGCATATACCCCGAAGATCGCGACCTGAGCGCTCAGAGCTTCTATCGCGCTGTGGTCAGCTATAACCGTCTCGGCGGACATGAAGCGGTCATTCGGGAAATCGTGGATGCGATGCGGGAAGAGTTTCCCGGCAGTGATTGGACCGGCGAAGCAGAATCGATTCTGGAGGCGTTGTAAGTGTACCTGCGACCGATACGAGTGTTTTGTTCCATAGTCCTCGCGTTATTCGTCGTGAGTCCCGCAATGTTATCCGCCGAAGAGGACGAGACACCGTCCGGTGCGAGCGGGCCGGAGCAACCGGAGGATACCGACATAATTCTTCCGACGGAAATCCTGGAAATCGAGGATATTCAGCTGGAGGTAATCGAAGCGCCTCTTCCGGAGTTCACCGAGCTCACTCTGCCCGATCTTGCCATCCCGCTGCCCGATCCCGAAGACCTCGCGATTACCGAAGCCGCGCTCGATATCGATCCGTCCGCACCGGCGGCGGATACCATCACGACGGTAGAGGAGCGCAGTGTCTTCAGCTCCGGCCGCATCGCCGTGGGTACGAGGAATCATATCGCCGCGGATATCGCCGTGTATGTGCTCGGTGACGGACCGAGATTCACCATGCAGTACAGCCACGACGGACTCGACGGCTACGCCGACAGAGCGCCGGGAACCGGTTTTTTCGATCGAAATGACCGCATATTCGGCGAGCTCGAAATCGACGGTGAACGATCGGAGTTCGGCTTCGAGGCAGCCTTCGATGAGCGGGAGGACGGTCTTCAGCAGCAATCCGACGATTTCTATTCCGTCGGCCGACGCTTCATTAGCGGATCGGCGCGCGGGCGCCTGGGCACCGACGGGGCGTTCTCGGCACGCGCCGGGGCACGGGCGGAGAGTGCGGAGCGGCTGTTTGTGACCGACAGCGGAGACCCGGGGACCGACTCGGCGA
>SLAN01000188.1 GCA_007126865.1 Spirochaetales bacterium
CCAGACAGCGTAGGAGATGAAGTGGTAGCCCTTATCGACATCGAATCGTTCGATCGCGTTCATAAGACCGATGTTCCCTTCGCTGATGAGATCCGACAGGGGCAATCTCTGGTTCTGGTATTTTTTCGCAACATTCACCACGAAGCGGAGATTGGCCTGCACGAGTTTGTCTTTTGCCTCTTTATCGCCGCCGGCGGCGGCTCGTGCGTAGCGCTCCTCCTCCTCCCGCGTGAGCAGCGGAATCCGATTGATCTCCTTGAGATACATCGAGAGGATGTTCTCGTCGTCTGCGCTGCGTCTGTTCCAGGATGTCCTTTTGTCCGCGGTCTTCGTGTTAGCCATAGCAACTCCTCACCCCGTATAGTTGCAACTAACGTGCCAAGGAAATCACCAATCGCCGATAGCGGTATATCTCACTGTATTTCAATGATTTACATACGATGGCGAGACGAGGCGTTATATGCACGATGAAGCCGAATTGTGTCAGAATTCCGCATTCGCGGCGGGATAGCGCCGATAGCCCGGTCAATACTACCCAATATGCGGCAGCGCGGGCACACAGTGCGCCATATACCGACAGGAGGCACTTTCGTTTCCGATCTTGACCGCTTCGGCGGCTACCGCGTATATTCTCCCGTACTCACTAACATACTACAAAACACGTGGATCTGACACACTGTTTGGGAGGATAGAAGCATGAAAGTGACGCCACTCGGTGATCGCGTACTTGTGAAGGTCGAGCAGGGAGAAGAAAAGACGAAGGGTGGTCTCTTCATTCCGGACACCGCGAAGGAAAAGACGACCACCGGTATCGTCGAAGCCATCGGCGACGACACCGAAAGCATTAAGGTGAAGGTCGGCGATAAGGTGATGTACGACAAATATGCGGGTACGTCGGTCACCATCGACGATGTCGATTACCTGGTGATCAAGGCCGAGGATCTGCTTGCCGTCGTAAGCTGAGTACGCGATCGATTTTTTGACTGTATGTGGCTCGTCCGGTTGTTTGCCGGACGAGCCGTTTTTTTAGTCGACGGGCACCCGCCGCCGGGCCCGGCCGGACTGCTCGCTCGGCACGAGGTGGCTCCTCTTACGCTCGTCCCCGACTATCGACCGCTTTCGGAGTAGAAGAACGACTCCACACGCTCGAGCAGTAGCCCGGCCGACGCATCCACACGCATGGTTTCCGGCAGACTCGCAACGAAGAGCGATCCATAGCTTTTTCGCACGATTCGCGGATCGGTAACGACGACTACGCCGCGGTCGCCGGCACGACGCATCAACCTTCCGAATCCCTGCTTGAACTTCATCACGGCGTCCGGCAGCGATAGCTCCATGAACGGATTGCCGCCACGGTGCTCGATCGCCTCCGCCCGGCTTACGGCGACCGGGTGAGTCGGTACTCCGAACGGAAGCCTGCAGAGCACCACCACCTCGAGGCTCCGGCCCGGCATATCGACCCCTTGCCAGAAACTGTCGGTCGCAAGTAACACGGTTGCAGCATCGGTGCGAAATCGGTCGAGAAGCCGTGTCCTGTCGTCATCACCCTGCCTGAGACACGGAACTCCGTGAGCGGCCAGTGTCGGTCCGAGCGTCTCGTAAACCGCCTGCAGCATGCGGTATGAGGTGAACAGTACGAGCGCTCGCCCTTCGGTCAGCACGAGAAGCTCGCCGAGAAACCGAGTCAGGTAATCGATATAGCTATCGGTACCGGGCATCGGCGCGTCTTCAGCAATAGCCAGAAGAACTCGCGAACGGTAGTCGAACGGCGAATCGAATACACCTTCCAGAGGATTCGCGTCGCAGCGACTCAGTCCGACGCGTCCTTTCCAGTTGTCGAATCGGCGCGCAACGGTGAGCGTCGCACTCGTGCAGACCACGTTCTGAAAGGGGCGAAAAACCGCCTCTACCATGAGCTCGGAAATGTCCAGCGGCGAGCGGACCAGCCGAACGCAGGAATCGCCGCGCCGGCCGCGCACACGCTCGGCGTAGAACACGACCTCGTCGCGCTCGTCGGCGTAATCACCGATGCGCTCGCACACCGCGGCGAACGCCTCGAGCCGCCGGACTACTCCGCGTGTATCGATACCGACCGGATTCTCATCATCATCTATCTTCGCTGCCTGATCGGCCAGCAGCCCCGCGAGGTCGAGCAACCGAGTCTGCACCGATTTCGCCGGTTCGATGAAATCGGCTCGAACCCGCTCTTCCGCGAGATCGACGAGACGAACAGCTTCGCGTTCCTCGCACCAGGGCAACGTCCGTTCGTCGAGCGTCCCGAGCGCATCTTCGATCCCGGATATTGATCCGCGTATCGACTCGACAATGCGCGGATCGCCGATCTCACCTGAGAGCCGCTTCGCGAGCCCGACGGTCCGAGTCCCGCGGCTGCGCAGAAGCCGGCGCAGCGTCTTAACCACCCCGTAGCGCAGAAGCTCATCGGAGAAATAGGACGTCGCTATTCGCTCGATCGTGTGCGCTTCGTCGAGGATGAGTCGCTGGAACGGCGGGAGGACCGCTGTGGAGTCGAAACCGATTCCGGCGACTCGAAGATTCAGATCGCTGAAAAGGAGATGATGGTTCACGACCAGCAGCTGAGCGGCAGCCGCTTCCCGCCTCGCCTTCAGCAGCCAGCAGTCGTGCGCCCGGCACCGGCTCGGTGAACAGGTATCCCCGTCGGCGTTCACCTGAGACCATACTTCTTCGCGCGGGTGAATCGGCAGATCGCTGCGACTTCCGCTTTTCGTGACCGCCGCCCATTCGCGAATCGCGTCGAGCTCCGTGTCGCCGCCGTCGAAGAGCTCGTGCTGCTCGTTCGCCGCCTCGTTCAACCGTGCGGGACAAAGGTAGTTGCCACGACCCTTCACAAGAACGGCCTTTATCCGCGAACCGAGTAACCGCTGCACAGTCGGTATATCCCGCTCGATGAGTTGTTGTTGCAGGGTGATGGTAGCCGTGCTGACGACCACTCTCTCTCCGTTCTGAGCGGCCCATTGGATTGCCGGGAGCAAATACGCAAAGCTCTTGCCGACACCGGTTCCCGCTTCGCAGGCTGCATGCACCGATTCATTGAAGCTGCGAGTCACCAGCTCGAGCATCTCGAGCTGGGGGTCGCGCGGCTCGTACTCATCGAGCATCCGCGCAGCCTCTCCGCCCGGCTCCAGAACGGCGCGAAGCACATCCACATCGAGAAACTCCGGTTCCTCATCGGACACCGGCTCGACGACCGGGTAAACGCGACGAACCGCGTTGTCAACAATGAAGCTCCCGATTCCCTGCGCGGCGAGCTCGGA
>SLAN01000172.1 GCA_007126865.1 Spirochaetales bacterium
ACGACCACCACTTCCCGCTCGACACCTCCGATGCCGTGACCGCGTGGGCGCCACTGCAACCCACGCCCCGCGAGATGGGGCCGCTGGCGTTCGCGCGTGGCATGGAGGTGTGGCGCGCGGCATCCGAGCTGAGCTTCGACAAACACGGCACCTCCTACGACCGCACCGTCTCCGAACACTTCCGGGACACCGGTGTCGAGGTCGAGGACGGGCCCTACGCGCTCGGTGAGGTGAGCTTCCACTCGGCGCTCGCGTTCCACACCGCCGGGCCGAATCGCACCGATGTGGCACGGATGGTGCTGGCGAACACCTACTACGCCGACGGGGCCCGCATCGTCGACAACCCCACCATGATCAGCGGCGACTGGCGCAAGTTCCTCCCCGGCGTGGGCCCCGGGGAGCTGGCCGTCAGCGAGCGCAACCCCCTGGTGGGCTAGGCGAGCGCCGCCCGGTGCGCTGACGGACGGCCGTAGCGGCGATGTGCCGGCCGCGGCAACGTTCTCCGCGAGGGTCGTGACCCTGTGGAGGCGTTTACCGCTCCGCGGTGTCGCGAGCCGGGACACCACGTCGTCTCGCGAGGAGATCGGTCATGGCCGCAGACATCGCCACGGGCGCTCCGAGCCGCACGACCCCTCGGGAGCACGTGGTCATCGTCGGCGGGGGTTTCGGTGGGCTGGCGACCGCTCGCAGACTCACGGACCGCTCCAATCCCGAGATCCCGGTCGATGTCACGCTGATCGACCGCCGCAACCATCACACCTTCCAGCCGCTGCTCTACCAGGTCGCGACCGCCGGGCTCCAGGCCCAGGACATCGGGGTCTCCCTGCGGGCCACGCTGCGTCATCGGGGTGTCCGCGTGCGGCTCGGTGACGTCGTCGGCGTGGACACCGAGGCCCACGAGGTGGAGCTCGACGGCGGGGAACGGATCGGCTACGACCGGCTCGTGCTGGCCGCGGGAGCCGTCACCCAGGACCTCGGTATCGAGGGCGTCGCCGATCACGCGTTCGAGCTCAAGTCGATCCCGGATGCGACCCGGGTGCGCAACCACGTGCTGCGCCGCTTCGAGGCGGCCTCGGCCGATCCGGCGCGCCAGGACGACGGGACGCTGTGCTTCGTGGTCGCCGGTGGCGGACCGACCGGGGTGGAGCTCGTGGGCATGCTGGCGGAGCTCACGGAGGTCGTGCTGCGACGCGATTACCCGGAGATCGACCGCTCCCGGGTGCGCATCGTGCTGGTCGAACTGCTCGACCGGCTCCTACCCGGGTTCTCGGAACGTTCCGGCGAGGAAGCGCTCGCCAAGCTGCGCGAACGACGGGTCGACGTCCGGCTGGGGGTCGGCATCGCCACGGCGGACGCCGACCGTGTCGAACTCACCGACGGTGAGGTCATCGCGACCCGGACCCTGCTCTGGGCGGCGGGCATCAGCGCCTCGCCCCTCGCCGACGCCCTGGGGGTCGAGCTCGGGCCCGGTCGCCGGGTCCCGGTCGATGGGCGGCTCCGGGTCCGGGACGTCCCCGACGTCTATGCGATCGGTGATGTGGCAGCCTCGTTCGACGGTGACGGCGAGCCGTTGCCGCAACTGGCGGCCGTGGCGATGCAGCAGGGGAAGTACCTCGGCAAGGCGATCGGCCAGGAACTCGCGGGGACGCGGCCACGCCCGTTCCGCTACCGCGACAAGGGGGTGATGGCCACGATCGGTCGCGGCGACGCCATCGCGGAGCTGCCCGGCGGCGTGTATCTGCGAGGCGTGACCGCGTGGCTGGCCTGGCTCGCGTTGCACCTGCTGCTGCTGGTGGGCTTCAAGAACCGGGTCGACGTGCTCGGGAGTTGGTTGTGGAACTACGCGACCTTCGATCAGGCCGAGCGGCTCATCGTGGACCAGCACGAGCCCGAGCGGACCCGGGAGACCTACGGCCCGGTGGAGCGCAGCGCACTCGGCTGACCGCGCACCCGGTTGCCCGCACGCCGGGGAGCGCGAGTCGTGCTCACACGGCGTTGGCCAGCAACGCGAACACGACGGCAGCCAGCGCGCCGACCACGGCGGTGGTCACCACCAGCCAGGTCACCATGGTGTGGCGCATCGGTTGCTCCTCGCTCTTCGGGGTGGGTTCGAGCCGACGACGTCCTAGACGAAGTCGAAGCGTTCGAGGTTGACCTTGTCGCCCGGGATACCGCGGTCGTGGAGCGCCTGCTCCACCGCGTCCATCATCGGGTCCGGCCCACAGATGAAGTACTCGTGGCGTTGCTCACCATCGGGCAGGTGACGCTCGAGGATCTCGGGGGTGACCATGCCGGTCTCGCCGCCCCAGTCGTCCCAGTCCTCCGGTGGCTCCTCCAGCACGTGGACGATCTCGAGGTCCAGCTGGTCGCTCAGCTCCTCCAGTTCGTCGACGAACGCGACCTGATCCCAGCTCGGGTTGGCGTAGATGAGCTTCAACGGTCGCTGGTCGCCGCGGTCGGCCATGGTCTTCAGCATGCTCATCACTGGGGTGATGCCGATCCCGCCGACCACGAACACGAACCCGGGCGCCTCGTTGCGTTCGTAGCTGAACGCCCCGTAGGGACCGTCGAGGTAGGCGCGGGTGCCGGGTTCGTACTCGCCGATCGTCGAGGTGAAATCGCCCAATTCCTTCACCCCGAACGAGACGAGGTCGCCGCGTTCCGCGCTGGAGGAGAACGAGAACGGGTGCTCGCGGATACCGAAGGGCGACTGGTCGATGGTGATCCACGCGAACTGACCCGGCTCGAACTGCATGCCGTCGTGGCCGTCGGCCCGGAGTTTCAGTTGCCAGGTGTCGCCGGGTTGGTGCTCGACCGATTCCAGGATCCACGGACGGCGCAGCTGTTGCCAGGGACGTATGAGCCGCACGTTGGCGTACATCCCGATGAGCACGATCGACATCGCGATCCAGATCGCGAGCCGGATCGGGCCGTCGGTGTAGTAGTTGGCCAGGTAGATGTGCCAGACCGACATGATGATGATCGCCAGTCCCAGCAGCCCATGCAGGATCCGCCACAGCTCGTAGTGCAGGCCCAGTTTCTCGCGCCACACGGAGGTGACGATGATCAGGAACACGAACCCGAGCGCCAGGACCCCGGTGACCCCGTCGGCCTCCACCGCGGTCGGATCGAGTTCGATCAGGGCGCTGCCGAGCGGGGTGATGACGGTGAGGATGATCGGGTGGATCAACAGGAAGGCGAACGCCACGTAGGAGATCTGGATGTGGAACTTCAGGACCAGGTCGAGGCCGTAGGGCGCGGAGATCGGTCCGAAGCGTGAGGTCGTCACGAAC
>SLAN01000260.1 GCA_007126865.1 Spirochaetales bacterium
CAGCTCATCGACGGCATTTCTGATCGCCTCCCGTTCGGCATCATCGGCGACTCGGTCTTCCGGCACGTACGAGTCGTCCGCGCTGTCGTATTCGTACGGTGTCTCGCGTTCCCGGCGGCGCGCGAATCTGGCATAGTGGGTGCGAACCTGATTGAGCGCGATTCCCCTGATCCAGGCGCCGAATGAGCCATCGATTCGGAATGAGTCGAGTGAGCGGTATGCACGCAGAAACACCTCCTGCGCAGCATCCTCCGCGTCGGATGCGCTGTGGGAGTGTCTGCGGCACACCGCACGTACCTCGTCGATGTGCGCACGAACGAGTGTTTCAAAGGCTGAGGTATCGCCACCGAGGGTGCGGCGCACCGCTTCGGCTTCCGATATTGCGTTCCGCCCACCGTTCACAACCGTTGAACCTATCCCGTTCATGCCGATTCAACAACGAAGAAGCCGGTCGAATGGGCCATTCTACTCGTCCGGCCCCCTGCGCGCCGCGGCAGCCTGAAGCACCCTCACATCCCCCACGAGCGTGTCGGTATTCGTCTCGATCGTAGAGCGTGTCAGCTCCAGCTCGGCACGCGCGCGTGTGTCTCGGTCCGGTCCCGCCCGGCGGGCCTCGAGATCGAGAATCGGTTTGATCTCCTTCTTGACGCACTCGACCAGATCGAGGCAGGCGGCTGCAAGCTCGTCGACCGACTCGAGCCGATCGCCGACGCGCCCCTCCGCATCGTCGAAAGCGGCAATCGCCTGCTCGATGGTTCGAATTCGGTTTCGAGGTAGCGTGCTGACCAAGACGTACTTGCGAACCAGCGGATTCGACCAATACCACTTCAAGTCTTTGATTACACTTGAGAGTGCACTGCTGAATTCGGAGTTCTCTTTTGACATCGTCATCGCTCTATACTACCGGTGCAGGTGATCTCCGGTTGCATCCGGGAAAATCGGTGTCGAAGTGCAACCTGCCGGGGCCGGCAGTAGTAGGGGAGAACGACAACAAAAACCGGATCGAACCGGTGAAAATGAGGAGAGAGCAGATATGACTATACGCAAAACGCGACGAACGGATCAATCGGCGCAATCGGCTGGGCTCGGCACGGTTCACCGAGTCATGCTGTGGCTCATCGTTATCGCCCTGATGCTCGGCGCGCCGTCGGTGTTTGCCGCAGGCGAAGCCGAAAATACCGAAGCCGAGCGCGAACGGATCGATGAGCTCGTTGCCGAATACGCCGAGCAGGCGTTCGAAGAGGAAGAGGAACGGGAAGAGTTTCACCGAATCGTAGTCGGTGAGCTCTCCGAGCGTCTCGTCGACGTGTTTGGACTCGAGGTTGCCCTCCGTGCATTCGACGTAGACTCCGAAGAAAGCGCGCAGGAGCTCGCCGACTTCGTAGTCAGTTCCGTCGATCGTACCGAGGCGAAACTGCGACGCGGCGTAGCGGCTCATGAGGCGGCTGCGATCTCACGCACCGAGGTGCGCGCACGCATTCCCGACCATGTTACCACCGGCGAGCGTCATCGCGAGCGGGCTCAAGAACTGCGCCAGCGCGCTGCCGAGCGCACGCAGCGTGCCCGTACGGAGGTGCTGGGCGGCGATTTCGACGACGGCATCCCCATCGGGCAATAAACGACGGCATCTGCGGCGGCGCGCCTGAACTTCGAAATAGCTTCGGCGTGCGGGCGTGAGCCGCCGCAACGATACGACGCAGGAAGGAAGGTATAAAATGTATGGAATGAAAACGACGAAACTCCGGAGCGTCGCGATCGTGGCGTGCGTGCTGCTTGTCGGTACGCACGCGTTCGCGTTCGATATCGGATTGAGCGCCGGTATCGACGGTAGCTTCGATGTACACACCGCCCAGACGTTCGTCTCGGCGGAAGCATACGCTGCCGCGCGCGCCGACGGCGATGTGCGTCTCTCGCGCTC
The DNA here is from genome assembly GCA_007126865.1 of Spirochaetales bacterium. Lineage (GTDB taxonomy): Bacteria > Spirochaetota > Spirochaetia > DSM-27196 > SKKC01 > SLAN01. The sequence goes on from SLAN01000260.1 coordinate 1,919, forward strand.
GGTAACACTCGACAATCGCACGCTCCTTCGCGCGGGAGTCGATATTGATACCGCTGCTGTCCGGGGACTGGCGTCCTCCGAGACCGGACTTACCGTGCGGGCAGCACCGTTTACCATCCGAATCGCCAATGATACGGTCGGACAGCTCACCAGCGACGGCTTCGACGACTACCTGACAACCGATCTTACCGGAAGGCTCGCGTGGGGACGCGCGCGATATTCACTTTTTCTCGAGCCGGGAGTCAAATGGGCATTCGATCCCGAACTCGATCTCGATCGCCGGGCCCGAACCGGCTTCTCCGCGCTCGTGCTCGACAATGTCATCGCCGGGATTGTCGGCGAAGTCGGGGATCGCAGAAGTGACGTACGGTATCAGACCCGGATCACGGGCGACGGACAACTCGATTGGTATATTCCCGGACCGGCGACGCTGAGCATACATGCAGGCGTGGGGCGGTTCGATTCGGACGATCGCAGCGAGCTCAACGGCGAGCAGCTGCCGATCTGGAGCTATACGCAGATGAAAAGCGGCGCAGAGGTAACCTTCCAAACCAGCCCCAGCTCAAGGCTCGGTCTTCAAGTGCCGCTCACCGTCAGATGGTACGATCACAACTACGTCGGCGCGGACGGAGAACTCGGTAACAGTACGCAGAGATCGACCGGTGTAATACCGGACCTCAGTTACTCGGTCTGGCCGACCGATACGCTGGAACTGCGAACCGAGCTCGGTGCACGTATCACTCGTTCGAACACTCCGGCGCTGGAGGAAACCCGACTGCGTGCGGGAGTATCCGCGCACTTGAGCTTTTAGGCGGGAAAGATGAAGTGCGGCGCTTGAGGAGGGCTGAGCAGCATAGCCGCTGAGCGGGTGACACCGAGGACCGCGACCAAAACGATCACATGACGTGGGGAATGCGGACGAGCACATGCGCGTAAGCGTGGAGATAGTCTATGCCGCAGTTTCTGCTACGAATGCTCATTGCCATCACCCTTCTTACCGTCGAGGTTGTGCTGGCCACGGCCTTCGTGGCACATTTCACCAAACCGGTGGAGAGTTTGAAGATGTGGTTCCGGAAGCACTACCGGGTCACTCTCGCCGTCGTATTCCCGGTGCATCCGAACGAAGGAGGCGCGTCGGCGAAGGAACGCCTTTCGCCCGCTCCGATTCGCGGATATGCTGCCGACCGGACTTTACGTGACGCAGACATGCCGGAGTGACGCGCCGGGAGGAATAATTGAGCAGGCCCAAAGCCGATAATCTGCTTACGGTTCTCGCGTTGCTTCGCTCGCGCGGACAGCTGACCGCCCGCCAGATCGCCGACGAGCTCGGGGTGAACACCCGCACCGTATACCG
>SLAN01000030.1 GCA_007126865.1 Spirochaetales bacterium
GCCGATCACCGCGACTACCGCGCTCTTCGTCTCGATCTCTTTCGAGCCATCCCCGGTTTGCTCGTGCATATCCGCGCGTATTATACTCACCGTTCGAACCAAATGTGAAATGGAGAACTCCGATGCAGAACGACTACGATCAGATTCGTCTCGACGACGAAAACGACGACGACGACCAGGATAAGCGAAACGAGCAGGGCGCCGAGGCGCTCATGCAGAAGATGATGAAAACCCGCACGATCCTCCTCTCCGGCGAGGTGAACAAAGCGCTCGCCGAGCGGGTCGTGCGGCAGCTGCTCCTCCTCGAGGACGCAGGTGACGAACCAATCCGTGTATTTATCGACTCGCCGGGCGGGGACGCCGACGCCGGCTACGCGATTTTCGACATGATGCGCTTCATCAAGCCCGACGTGAATACGATCGGCATGGGGTTGGTCGCGAGCGCCGGAGCGTTGATTCTTCTGGCCGCACCGAAGGAGCGTCGCTATGCCACACCGAACAGCCACTACCTGATCCATCAGCCGCTGTCGGGCATGCGCGGGGTTGCGACCGATATCGAAATTCACGCGAAGGAGCTTCAGAAAACGCGCGAGCGGATTAACAAGCTTATCAGCGATGAAACGGGACAGCCGCTGGAAAAGGTCGAGCAGGACACCGACCGCGACTTCTGGATGAGCGCCGACGAAGCGAAAGAGTACGGGTTGGTCTCGAGAATCGTCTCGTCGCGAAGCGAGCTCGAGGGATAAACAGAATGGACGGCGAATGGTTGCGAGCTCACCTGCCGGCGAGCTTCTCGGGAATTCCCGACGAGGCGATGCCGGCCGGCTGCTCGGTGCTGCACGGCAAGGTGCGTGACATCGTCGATCTCGGCGATGAGCTGTTGATCGTCGCGAGCGACCGCGTCAGCGCGTTCGACCGGATTCTCGCGCTCGTTCCGTGCAAGGGCGAGGTGCTCAACCGCATGAGCCTCTACTGGTTCTCGGTCACCCGCGAAATCGTGCCGAACCACGTCGTGGAGATGGTTACCCCGCGCACAATGCGCGTCCGTAAGTGCTCCCCGCTGCCGGTAGAGGTCGTCGTACGCGGCTACCTCGCCGGAAGCGCCTGGCGCGACTACCGCGCCGGCCGGGCGGTCTCCGGTATCTCGCTGCCGGACGGTCTTTCCCACAACGAACGACTCCCCGAGCCGATTCTCACCCCGTCGACAAAAGAGCAGGAGGGTCACGATCGACCGATCTCCGAGGTCGAGATCGTCGAGTCGGGCCTGGTCGGCGCGAGGCGCTGGCGCGAGATTCGCAATGCGGCTCTCGCCCTCTACGAGCACGGGCGCGCTCACGCGGCCGAACGCGGGCTGGTGCTCGTCGACACGAAGTACGAGTTCGGGATAGATGGCACCGGGAGGCTGACGTTAATCGATGAGTTGCACACCCCCGACAGCTCGCGCTATTGGGACGCGCGCCATTACGCCGGCCGCTTTGCCGCCGGCACCGCGCAGCACCATCTCGACAAGGAGTATCTGCGCGGCTGGCTGCTCGAACGCGGCTACTCCGGCGACGGAAAAGCGCCGATGATACCGGAAGACGTGGTCGTGGAGCTGGCCGGCCGGTACATCGACGCGGTCGAGCGGGTGACCGGTGCGGCGTTCGAGCCGATGGGACTGGACCCCGATCGCGAGGTGGACCGGATCGTCGACCTGGCGAGCGCGGCGCGATAGAAGCGCGGCACGCGCAGCAGTGTGCCGCGCCGCCGAGAACATCACATCACCGGAAAACCTGCCTGTTCCCTTCAATCGCCACGTTCACCCGCGCGGTAAACGGGGGTGGAGGGTGATGATAGCGTATGAATCGAACGACGCAGGCCGGCCGGCGTACGGCGGTCGGACGGAAGCGCGCGATCGTGGCGGCGGCGATCGCGGTCGCACTCTCGGCGGCAGGGGTGCTCGCAGCGTGTTCGACCGCGGATGAGATCGTGCTCGCCACGTACAATGTCGAGAACCTCTTTGACGCGGTGTACGACGGGACCGAATACGCGTCTTTCGACCCGCGCGGTGAACGGTGGGGGCCGAATCGCTATGCGCGCAGCCTGGAGAACACCGTCGGTGTGATCGGCGAGCTCGGAGGAGGCGACGGCGCGGATATCCTCGCACTGCAGGAGATAGAGAACGACCGCGTTCTCGCCGATCTCGCCGGCGAGCTGTCGCGAATGGGCTACCGCTACAAGCTGCTGGTGGCCAACGACGGGCCGTTCCATAACGCGATCTTCTCGCGGCTTCCGGTGACGGCGGCGCGAACACATGCGCTCGGTCTTCCCTGGGCGGCGCCGGGGCGCTATATCCTCGAAGTCGACCTCGATTGGGCCGGCCGGAGCATTCGTCTTCTGGTGAACCACTGGCACTCGAAGGTACGCGGCGACCGGGAGACCGAGCCGTCGAGACGGGAGGCGGCCGGGATTGTTGCCCGTCGCGTCCGGATCAGCGCCGGGGAGGGGATTCCGACGATCGTGGCCGGCGACCTGAATCTCAGCGCCGACGAGTACCGTCGCCGCGCCGGCGAGTATCCGACCGCGCTGCTGCCGGTCGATTCGATAGACCGGTACGACGCGCGGAGATCGCTCTTTCTTACGACTTGTCCCGGCGAGGCGACACTATCCGGGGAGGCGGTCGTTCTCTATTCGCCGTGGAAGGCGAGGCTCTACGACGAGTCGTCCGGGTTGGGCTCACCGCCCGGTACATACGTGTATCAGGGGCGATGGAAGAGTCTCGACCACATCATGTTCGGGCCGGGGTTCGCCGACGCCGCTGCGACAACCGGCGGTGAGTCGCCCGACGGTCGGGGCTCGATCGGCATCGGGGAGTTTCGGGTTGTCGCCGAGCCGTACATGCTCGATTCACGCGGAGCGCCCCGGCGCTGGCGGTCCGATATCGCCCACGGGTACTCGGATCACCTGCCGGTGGAGGTGACGCTGCGGCGGTAGGCGGCGCCCGATCTTCTATACGCCGGCGCGTTTCGTGCAGCCGTTGACGCTGCGGCGGTAGGCGTCGCCCGATCTTCAATTCCGAAGTGAAGTCCGACAAGCTCCTAACTCCTATTCCTCGAGCCGGTTGAGCCCTCGATCGAGCTTTGCGAGGCGGGAATCGCAATCGTCGGCTGCTTTCGAAGCGTTTCTCAGATGACCGCGCAATAGCTCGAGCGCCCGTGTCACCTCATCGAACTCTCGCCGGACCGCGCTCACCGCAGCAAGCAGTTCCGACCGCTCGCGGCTGAACGC
>SLAN01000284.1 GCA_007126865.1 Spirochaetales bacterium
CCGCCTTCGCGCAGTTCAGTGCGGAAGTTGCCCCCGACCAGGTCACGGTGGAGCTGTTCCGTGATTCGCTCGACATAATCTGGCTCGCTCTCGGTGCCGCGCTGGTGCTGTTCATGCAGGCCGGATTCGCCATGGTGGAAACCGGCCTTACCAGGGCCAAGAACGCCGGTAATATCGTCATGAAGAACTTGATGGACGCAGCGGCCGGGCTGATTATGTACTTCTGCATCGGTTGGGGCATTATGTACGGAGCGTCGATCGGAGGTTTCTTCGGCTCCGACGGCTTCTTCCTGGCGTATCCCGGCGTCGACGCGATGCATGAGGTTTACATCGACTGGATGTTCCAGGCGGTATTCGCAGCCACCGCAGCCACGATTGTGAGCGGTGCAATGGCTGAGCGCACACAGTTCCGCGGTTATCTCGTCTACTCGATCGTCATCACCGCCCTCATCTACCCTGTGGTCGGCCACTGGACATGGGGCGGTGGATGGCTCGATCAGCTCGGCTTTGCCGACTTCGCCGGGTCGACGATCGTCCATTCGACCGGCGGTTGGGCCGCTCTCGCCGGAGCCATCGTTCTCGGGGCGCGGAAGGGCAAATACGTCAAATCAAACGGCAGAACCACCGTCAAGGCACTACCCGGCCATAACATTCCGTTGGCAGCGTTGGGGGTGTTCGTGCTCTGGTTCGGCTGGTTCGGCTTCAACGGCGGCAGCACGCTCAGCGGTGTCGATAGCGACATAGCGGTCGTGTTCGTGACCACCGCCCTTGCGGCAGCCGGTGGAGCGGTCGGTGCGATGACACTGAGCTGGATACTATTCGGCAAGCCGGATGTCTCCGTGTCGCTCAACGGCGTGCTTGCCGGGCTCGTAGGGATTACCGCCGGCCCGGACGTCATCGCACCGGGCTGGTCGATTGTCGTGGGAATAATCGCGGGGCTCCTTGTTGTTGTGAGCGTCGAGGTTCTCGACAAGAAGTTCCATATCGATGATCCGGTCGGCGCAATCAGCGTTCACGGGGTATGCGGCGCCTGGGGCACACTCGCCGTTGGTATCTTCGGAGGTGGCGCCCTGTTCGTTCAGGTAGTCGGCGTCGTTGCGGTGTTTGCCTGGACGACGATCACAGCGCTTGTCCTCTTCGGAATTCTGAAAGCGGTGGGAATGCTGCGGGTGACCGAGCAGGAGGAGCTGCAAGGTCTCGATATCAGCGAACACGGTATGGAGTCGTACGGCGGCTTCCAGATCTTCAGCAACATGTAGGAGTGGAGGCATATATCTATGAAACTGATTACGGCGTATATCCAGCCGCACAGGCTAACGAGCGTTAAGGAAGAGTTGTACAAGGCGGAGGTTTTCCGGATGTCGGTCACGAACGCGCTCGGATGCGGCCGACAGAAGGGCTACACCGAAAGCTATCGAGGCGTGGTCACCGAGGTGAACCTGCTCAAGAAGACGCGCATCGATATCGGGGTGAACGATGAGTTCGTCGACAAGACGATAGAGGCAATTATCCGCGGCGCGAGAACCGGTGAGATCGGCGACGGGAAAATCTTCATCACGCCGCTCGAGGAGTGCATTCGAATCCGCAGCGGAGAGCGGGGCGCCGAGGCGATCGGATAGCCGGAGGGACTTTCACGGCGCATGAAGGCGCAAGCGCCCGGAACATCCGCAGCGCTTCGGCACGCGACCGCCGGAACATCCCCGGCGCTTCGACACGGATGCGCCCACGTCTACCCGGCGCGACACCGCGCCGGGTAGACCGCATCAACGGCGTCGACGATACCGTGCAACGAGCTCCTGACTATACGGCAATAAACAGCGCCGCGCTGAGCGAGCAGGCGGCCGTTACAACCCATGCCGGCGTACTCCAACGGCGAATTCGGTTCGCCGCGTATGCCTCGAACGGGAAGACCGGCAACACTCCGTCGACCACGAGGAATGACACGGCAACCCTCCGTGCCCATACAAGCCACGGAATTGCGCCGACCGGAGCTCCGAGCTCCATGATGAGCGTAGCAGCAGCACCGAGCGCCGCCGAAGAGATGAGCCCCGCGATCGAAACGGGCGCGAGCACATGCCGAACCGCCCGAAATGACCAGTCGCGCTCACGAGGATACAACGATCCCGGTATCGGCATAATCACCCCGAACGCCGCGGCCGCCACCGCCGCAAGCACGAAGCCACTCTCCCACATGCGATAGCGAAGACGCATCCCGGCGACTCGCGCGACACCCCATGTCACCAGCGTTCGTACGAGCACAAACAGCGCGATCACACCGGCGAGGCGGTATACGATGATCGGGTCGAAGTATTCCAGGTTGGCTGAGCGCGCAACCACCAGTGCCGCAATCGGAAGGTGCAGTATCAGGGTACCGAACAGCTGCAGCTTCGGACGACTCTGCCGGCGCTGCGGCGGACGACGCCAGAGGCAATAGCCGACATCGAATACGTGCTTTGCATGAACGATGACCGAAAGGGCGCCGAGGCCGTACGTCGCGAACAGCGCTCCGGCACTCAGCTCATCGAAACCACGGGCGGCGAATCGGCGACTCGAATCGGTGTTATCGCCGGAGATATTTGCGAAAACTTCTTCGCAACCGTTCGCCTCGAACAGTTCGAGCGCGGCATCGAGCAGGTCGCCTCCAATGCCGCGTCCCTGTGCGTCCGGATCCACAAAAATCCACGCCACGAGCCCGGCACGCCTTCCGCTCGGAAGGCGAAACATCTTTACCACCACCCCGCCGCGAATAGCCCCATCATCGAACACCAGAGTGTGTGAACCGAACGTGAACGAGGAGCGCACCAAGACCGGAAATGCACGACGAACGATAGTACGGACGACCGCCCTGTCAGTGTCGTTCATCGGACGTATGTGTCGCCCGCCGCTCTCACGCAACCCGTGTACTGCCACGCTGTGCACTGTAGTAGAGACGCGGCCCCGGACTCAATTATCACTGTCTCAAAGATTATGGATAGACCCTGACGGAAGCTCACCGCTGACCCGGAGAGTTGGCACCCTCGTCTCCGCTGTGCGCTCTGCCCGCCGCCCTCGCTGCCGCTTTCATTCGCCTTTCAGTCGACCATTCACTCGGATAGGGGATGCCGACTGTCAGGTACTCCGGCCGGTACTCCGGCGCCTCCCGCAGCGGGGTGGGATAGCTGCGGCGCCAGATGCGCTGTGCCCACTCGGGCAACGAAGTGCGGGTGAAAAACTTCCTGTTTCGGTACAGCCCGC
>SLAN01000063.1 GCA_007126865.1 Spirochaetales bacterium
CTTTCGAGACTTCGCTACATTTCGGTGGGAACCGAAACACCGGTCGATCACTCGAAACCGGTCGCCGCCTACGTGGAAGGCATGCTGCAACGCGGCGGACTCGACATTCCCACGAGCCTGAGCACGTCTCAAGTCCAGCACGCGTGTGCCGGCGGCACCGTCGCACTCATGAGCGTCGGAGCGCTCCTGCAGCTCTCTTCGCGCGTGGACGAGTCCGGGGTCGTTATCTGCTCGGACATAGCACGGTACGACGCTCCGAGCACCGCGGAGCTCACACAGGGGGCCGGCGCGGTCGCCATGAGTATCGAAAACGACCCGAAGCTGGTCGAAATGGATCTCGCCACTCCGGGGTACAGCTCGAAGGATGTCGACGATTTCTTCCGGCCGCTCGGCTCGACGACGGCGAAGGTCAAAGGCGGATACTCGGTACAGTGCTATCACGAGGCACTCGATGCTGCCTTTCTCGATCACTGTGCACGGCGCGAAAGCGCACCGGACAAGGTGCTTACCGAAACCGACATGTTCGTGGTTCACGTACCGTTCTACCGCATGGCGATTACCGCGATGAGCAATTTGCTCTCAAAGCACGTCGGAGGTGCCGAGGAGGAGATCGAGCGCTTCCTCGACGACCGCGGATTTTACCAAAGCCTCGATCCGACGCGGTATATCGGTAACATATACTCCGGCTCGGTCTACATGGCACTCATGTTTCAGCTCGCCGAACGCTACAACGCCCTCGGCGACGACATCGTGGGGAAGAACGTACTGCTCGCAAGCTACGGTTCAGGCAATACAATGGTGGTGCTTTCCATGAAGGTCGCCGAAACCGCTCCGCAGGTGATTACCGAATGGGACCTCGACCGAGTGCTCGCGAACGCGCGCGAGACGTCGATCGACGAATACGAAGCGTGGCTCGAATGCCCCCTCGACCGGGAGGAGTACGCACAGCGAATCGAGAACATGGAGATTCCACGCGGCGCCTACCATCTCGCCTCCATTCGAGAAGACGGATACCGTGAGTACCGAGTCGGGTAACATCGGCGCACGCAAGGCGCAGCATCTCGATATTTGCGTTCGCGAAGACGACTTCGTCGTAGAGACCGGGTCGACGCTCTTCGAGCGTATTCGCTTCGCGCATCGCGCGCTGCCCGAGCTTTCGCTGGACGAAATCGACACCCGGGTGAGCTTTCTCGGACACACGATCTCGATGCCGTTCCTCATCAGCTCGATGACCGGTGGGAGCGCCGGCGGCTATTCTGCGAACAAGGAGCTCGCCGCCGCGGCCCAGCAGGCCGGTGTGCCTGTCGGCATGGGGAGTATCCGGATACTCTTCCGCAAGCCGGAGGTTGTCGAGCACTTTCGGCTCAAACGCTACGCTCCGGATGTCCCGGTGCTCGCGAATGTCGGCGGCGTCCAGGTTCGAGAGCTCGAGCATGCCGAGCTGTTCCGGTGGATACGAGAGCTGGAGGTTGATGGGCTGGCGGTGCACCTGAACCCCGGCCAGGAGCTCGCTCAACCCGACGGCGACCGCGATTTTCGTGGTGTTCTCGATGCGATTCGACGCCTCTGCGACCGCTCTCCGGTTCCCGTCATCGTGAAGGAGACCGGTTTCGGTATCGGCCCCGAGGAGGTTCGCCTGCTCGCCGACGCCGGCGTGGCATACGTTAATGTCGCCGGCTCCGGCGGTACAAACTGGATACAGGTCGAGCGATACCGTCTGAGCGGTGCACCGGAAGATGTTGCCGCGGAGTTCGAGGAATGGGGAATGCCGACGGCGCTCCTCGTCGCCTCGTGTCGCGACTGCGGCATTCCGATAATCGCCTCCGGCGGCCTGCGCAGCGGAATGGATTTCGCGAAGTCGCTCGCGCTCGGTGCGCAACTCGGAGCGATGGCTCTGCCGATGATTCGCGCCGTTCAAAGCGGCGGAAGCGATGCGGTCGTCGCGCGCATAGGGCACTTTCGTCAGGTTCTACAGAATGTTATGCTTTTAACAGGCTGTCGTACGGTGGAGGAACTTGCCGACGGCAGGATATACTTTGACTCTATTTTCGAGGAACTGCAGAGACAGTTTCGAGCAACGCAGCGCCCGCGGTGAATTGCAGATAGATACCGGCGCGGTGTGTCGGCGGCATCAACTTTATACAGTGGATGTCTGCGCAGTATGAAAAAAAACAGTAGTGTACTCACTCCACCGAACGAAGCCGGACCGATCGTGCTCGGCACGTCATTCCGCCGGATGAGCGTACGCGAGCGGCGCGATTACCTCGCCGCTCGACTCGGTGTTTCCGGACAGGAGGTCGATGCGCTGACCGGCGACACGAACCTCACCGACCTTGCCAACGTAATGGTCGAGTCGGCGATCGGCTACATGGCGGTTCCCATGGGGGTTGCAGCCGGATTTGTGATCGACGGCGAACGTGTCAATGTGCCTATGGCGGTCGAGGAGCCGTCGGTCATAGCCGCGGCCACGCACGCGGGATCGCTTATATCGCGGAGGGGTGGCGGTTTCAGCACGGTCACCGACGAGCCGGTTATGTGCGCCGAAGTATATCTTCGAGACGCCGACGGCATTCCGGACGATCACATGTTGAAACGATTCGAGGCGGAAGTTCGAACGCACCTGCGTGAGCCGCTTCAGGCAATGAACGCCCGCGGCGGTGGATTCCGCGGTCTGCGCGTAGAGCGCATCGACGATCGTCTGACGGCGGTTCGTCTATACATCGACACGCGCGACGCGATGGGAGCGAACCTGCTCAATACCGCCGCCGAATCGATCCGCGAGCTCGCGGCGGACCGTCTCGGTGGAGAATCGATAATGGCGATTCTGTCGAACGCCGCCGACGACCGAACCGCCGAAGCACGGTTCACGCTCCCCGTGGAGTTCTGTGCACGCGGGAAGCGTAACGGCGACGAGATGGCCGAGCGAATCGTAACCGCCAACACGATCGCCAACCGCGACTACCATCGCGCGGTGACCCACAATAAAGGCATTATGAACGGAGTCTCGAGTCTCGCGTTGGCGACCGGAAACGACACCCGTGCGGTGGAAGCTGCGTGTCACGCATATGCAACGCGCGATGGGCGATACCGGGCGTTGACCGAGTATGAGGTAAGGGACGGTGCGTTGCACGGGTGCTTGAGACTCCCCCTCGCTCTCGGAAGTGTCGGCGGAGCTGTGGCCTTTCACCCGGCGAGCAGATTCGCCCTGCGTGTGCTCGGCTCCCCCGATTC
>SLAN01000292.1 GCA_007126865.1 Spirochaetales bacterium
AGGTCTGCGACTTCCAGTTCTTCAGCCGCAAGATCGACGAGCACCTCGCCCGCTCGGATCTCGACGGCCGGGCGAAGGTCGTGCTCAAAAAGCTCGGCGACTACCGCGATTACCTGCAACGGGAGGTGCTGGGGTAGGTTCGAGCCGGGGTGCGGCGGTGCAGCCGGCCGCCCCTGATGGTGCCGGAAAGGTTACAGCAGGTCGGAGAAGTACTCCGCCGCGGCTTCCCAGTCGACCGACGCGTCCGGCGCCTTGCCGAGTTTCTCGTACAGCTTCCGCCGCGCTTTCTTGTCGTCGACCGCTATGCGCGCGGCAAAGACCAGTACGTCTTCGGCGACCTCGATCGGCACGACGACTACGCCGTCCCAATCGCATCCGACGATATCGCCCGGTCGTACGAGTACGCCGCCGAACGACACCGGGGTCTGGACTTCCTCGAGCTCAACGCGGCCGGGGATGATCGGTCGTCCGATCCCGGCGCACGCGACCGGAGTTTTCTGGTCGATGACCTCATCGGTATCGCGACAGTACCCGTCGGTAACGATGCCGTGAGCCCCCGATGCCTGTGCTTCCATCGCATTCGCCGAGCCCCAGTAACCGCACTCGCGTGCACCCCCGGTCGACGTTACGATAACGCATCCTTCGGTGATCTCGGAATTCAGATCGCCGCGCCAGCCGCCCATCTCGCCCCAGATCGCGTGCTGCCGCAGGGCATCTTCCTTTTTCAGCGGAAACGGCATGCGCCGGTTGGTGGGGACGACCCGCATAGTCACCGCCGGACCCCAGAACTTCATCCCCATCCAGAGCGGGCGTATCCTGTTATCCGGCAGGGTAACGTCGTTCCTGCCGACCGCGTCCAGTCCATCGGTAACGTCGGTAACTCGCAGGTAATGGCGGAAGCGTTCGGCGATCTCGTAAGGGTTGGGTGTGCTCATCGTATCTTCTCCTTCGTTTTGTTCCAGCTTTTCTACGCGGTCTTGTGCCGACCGTCGTGTTATTGAGTTGTTCCGATCGTTCTAGTCTTCTCTTTGCGCCAGCCCCGAGTGAAAGATGTGGTTGCGCATCTCCGCCTCGGCGGCATTGCAGTCTCCCGACTCGATCTGCTTCACGAGCCTCCGGTGATTGTCTTCCGGAATCGGAAGTTCCTTACTATGTGCGGTGAGCTCGGCACGCTGTAGAAGGTTGAACAGATTAATGCGATGGAGAGTCTCCTCCAGCGACTTGTGTCCGGTCAATTGTGCCATACGAAGATGGAAGTCGTAATGCGAATCCCAGAAACCGTCGTCGAGTTTATTCTCGATTTCGTACTGGTCGAGTTCAGCGGCGATTTCGTACAGCTCGTTCAGTTCACTTCTGGTGATCTTCTTACACAGGATTCGAATCACCTGACACTCAATAGCCTCCCGCAGTGCAAAACGATCCTGGATGGTCTCGTCGGTAAGCTCAATCACACGGGACCCCCACTGCGGTTTCGACTCGACGAGCCCTTCGTTTTCCAGCCGGTGCAGTGCCTCGATAACCGGGATAATGCTCACACCGGTCAGCTCAGCCATTTTCCGGCGGCTCAGCTTGGTCCCGGGTGGAAGATTTCCGGCGAGGATGTTCGAGCAGATAATCTCGTATGCGGTGTCTGCCGAGGTGCGGAACGTCTCCGTATTGATTGCCACGGGCCCTCCTTTCTGGTTTTCTGGTTTAAGTGTCTGGTTGGAAAGCCCAGGCATGCTGGGCGGATGTTGGTAATCAGCTGCACGTTACAAACCAAACACGACGCATTCTCAATAACAGTTATATCATGTCTCTGGCGTTGTCAAGCGAAGGAATCCGCCGAGAGTTGCGATTCCGGTTTGCCAAGCGAAAAACGGATCGAATGGCCCGCAATACGAAGCAGCACTCTTTGCAGCGAGATTATCCGATTGCGGTTTCCCGGGCGGTGAAAATCAACTCGGTAGACCCGGAACACCTCCTATCCTTCGGGGGTCGCTCGCCAAATGTCGAGATAGGCGCTTGCGACAATAACTGCAAATCAACTGTTGACACATGCGTGAAGTGGGTACAGTATCAACTACTGTAACTGTTATAGCAGTTATAGAAATTAAAGTAGCGTCGGTCCTCGTGTATGGGGGATGCGTGGTGAGCTCGCCGGATTTGGGAGGCAAGCGGCCTGGAACCGACGATACCGACACCCTAGTAAGGAGGAACTATGTTCCGTTCAATATCACGGGCGATACTTACTGCCCTGGTCTTCTCGTTAATAGCGGTCCCGCTCATGGCCGGAGGCGCGCAAGAAGACGACGAGCCCGATGTGGTCGAGATCCGATTCCCATGGTGGGGCGACTCGTCCCGGCACGAGGTCTACAACGAAATCGCTGACCGCTTCGAAGAGGCTAATCCTGACATCCGTGTTGCACGCGAGCCAACCAGCTGGCCGGACTATTGGGACAGGCTGACGACGCAGGTGGCGGGCGGAAACGCTCCCGACGTAGTTAGTATGCACCAGTTCTATGTTGCTTCGTATGCGCGCCGTGGCGCATTAAGGGATATGTGGCCGTTGGTGGAATCCGGACACTTGAACCTGGACGGGATCCCGGATTCCGTGATCGGATCGGGTGAGCTTGCCGGCGAGCTGCTCATGACCGCGAAGGGCGTTACAATGACCGGCTGGTCGTATAATACCGCTGTGTTTGACGAACTCGGACTGGACTATCCGGACTTCGACTGGACGCGGGACGATTTCGTAGAAACTGCCACTGCCGTTGCCGAAGGTTTTCGTGAGCACGGTTACGGTGACGGATATTTCGGAGCCAGTGATGGAAGCGGTGACTTGACGCCTTTCCAATACTGGGTTCGACAAGAGGGTGGAGAGCTCTTCACTGAGGAGGGCCAACTCGGATTCGATCGGGAGATGATGATCGGGTTTTTCGAGTTCTGGGAGCAGCTTAGAGAGGACGGTGTCATCCCCGACGCGGAGACGATCGCGGAACAGGAAGGCCTTCCCCCCGAGCAGTCGCTGTATGCTCAGGGACGAGTTGGAATCCATCAACACCCGTTTAATCAGATCACCCATTTCGAGCCGCATCTTGATGGAGGAGAGGCGCATCTGCTGAGGCATCCCACACTTCCCGGCGGCGAAATCGGAGAGTTCATAGAGGGTGCATACCTCGCGATCTCATCGGATTCGGAACATCCGGAGGCGGCAGCCAGGTTCATCAGTTTCTTCACAAATACTGAAG
>SLAN01000067.1 GCA_007126865.1 Spirochaetales bacterium
ACGACTCAGAGAATGTGACGGTACTGACACGCGTTGCGGACGCCCATCGAAAAGCGCGGAACTTCGACCGATCGTTCGAGCTGTATAAGCAGGTCCTCGAGAAGGAGCAGGGCAACGCGTATGCCCTCATCGGACTCGGTCACCTGCACTACGATTTTCGCATGTACCCCGAAGCGCTCTCGTACTGGATGCGCATGTACGAGCAAAGCGGCGACAATCCGGACATTCGGGTTCTCACGGCCATCGGAAACTGCTATCGCAAGATGAAAGAGTTCGAGCGCGGGAGAGCGTTCTTCGCCGAGGCGCTCGAGCGCGAGCCGAACAACTTCTATGCGCTGTTCGGAATCGCCGACTGCTATCGCGGGCTCAACCGTCCCGAACAATCGCTCGAGTACTGGAATCGCATACTCGAGCAGAACCCGGAGAACAAGGTCATTCTCACGCGCGCCGGTGACGCGTACCGCGGAATGGGCGAGGACGACACCGCAAGCATGTACTACAAACGCGCACTGAATATCGAGTTCGATGCATACGCGGTGCTCGGCCTGGCGCTGATCTCAAAGAAGCGCGAGCAATACGAGGAGGCGTTGCAGAGCTTGCTCGGGTTGCTGGACACCGATCCGGAGAACCACCGGATATACCTCGAGGCAGCGGATTGTGCGCTGCACCTCGGACGGAACGCCCAGGCGCGTGAGATACTCGAGCGCTTCTTCTCCCGCGGAGTCAAGAACAAGAGCGTCTCGGATATGTACGAGCGCATCACGCGACACTGAGCCGGCTACTCCTTCGGCTCGAGAACCGCCTTAATGCGCCGCACCCCTTGAGAGCTCGATTGTTCCTTTTTGATGCGAAAGCGCCCCAGATCACCGGTGCTCTCTACGTGCGGGCCGCCGCACACTTCTTTCGAGTAATCACCGATATCATACACTTTGACGTCTTCATCGTACTTATCTACGAAGAGAGCAACCGCACCTTCGGCCCGAGCGTCGCTGATTTTCATCGTTCTCCAGGATACCGGTAGATCGCGTTCTATCTGATGATTTACGATCCGCTCGACTTCCTGAATCTGATCGGGTGTCATTTTCTCGCCGTGCGAGAAGTCGAATCGCAGCCGCTCCGGGGTAATGTTGCTTCCCTTCTGCGCCACATGATCGCCGAGCACATCACGAAGCGCCTGATGCAACAGGTGCGTCGCCGTATGCAGCTTGGTCGTCTCTTCGGTCCGGTCGGCGAGACCTCCCTTGAACACCTTGTCGCTTTCGAGCTTCGACTTCTCCTGATGCTTGCGAAATGCTTCGTCAAAACCGGCCCGATCGACGCTCATGCCTTCCTCGGCGGCGAGCTCTTCGGTCATTTCGATCGGGAATCCGTAGGTGTCGTAGAGCTTGAACGCGATTCGCCCGGGAATTATTCCCGTTTCGCTCTTGCGAAGGTTCGGAAGCATTTTCTCGAACTCCTGCTCGCCCTTCTTCAGAGTCATAAGAAAGCGCTCTTCTTCGGCATGCAGCTCGCGCAGCGCTTCCTCTGCCCGGTCCGATAGCATCGGGTACGGTTCATCGTACATATCAAGGACGAGTTGAGCCGGCTCGGTGAGAAACGGTCCGTCGAAACCGAGTTTGCGGCCGAACCGAACCGCACGACGAATCAACCTTCGCAGCACGTATCCGGCACCGACATTGGTCGGGGCCACACCTCGTTCGTCGGCGAGAATGAACGTCGCGGTGCGAACATGATCGGCGACAATGCGAAAGGCTCGATCCAGCTCGGCATCATCGCCGTACCGCTTGCCGCAAAGATCACCGATTCGGGCGAGAAGCGGCGTGAACACCTCCGTCTCGTAGACGTTTCGCTTGCCCTGAAGCATGGTGATCGTCCGTTCGATCCCCATTCCGGTATCCACACAACGCCTCGACAGCTCGACGAACGAACCGTCTTCGAGCTTGTTGTACTGCATGAAGACGTTGTTCCACACCTCCATGTACTTCCCGTCATTGCCACCGGGTCGGCTGTCCGGTCCGCCCTGGGCGCCGGTATCGACAAAGATTTCGGTGTCCGGGCCGCACGGACCGGTTGCACCGGCAGGCCCCCACCAGTTGTCCTCTCGACCGAGAAACCATATACGCTCGTCGGGAATACCGAGCGATCGCCACACTTCCGCCGATTCATCGTCGCGCGGAACCGATTCGTCCCCGGCGAAGCAGGTAATCGAGAGTTTCTCCGCCGGAAGTCGGAGCCACTCGGTGAGAAACTCGAAGCTCATGCGAATCGACTCCTCTTTGAAGTAGTCGCCGAGGGACCAGTTCCCGAGCATCTCGAAGAATGTCAGATGGCTGAAATCGCCCACGTCATCGATATCACCGGTTCGAACGCAGCGCTGGTAGTTGACCAAACGCGTACCGGCGGGATGTTCCTGGCCGAGCAGGTACGGTACCAGCGGATGCATGCCGGCGGTCGTGAAAAGGACCGTCGGGTCATTCTCGGGAATGAGCGACTTACCCGCAATCTGAGCGTGGTTTTTCGAAACGAAGAATTCGATATACTTCTGTCGGAGTTCATTCGCAGTCATAGCAAAGTCCCTGAAAACGTTAGGTTTCGCCGTAGTGGCGCTACATCTCTTCGAGCTGAGCGCCGGTCTCGTCGTCGAGAAAGTCAGCAAACACGTACACGATGGTTCCGCTCCGCCTGACTCGCACCTCGGCAAAGCCCTTGTTAACTAACTGCTCGAGGTGCTCTTTCGCGTCGTCGGCGCTAACTCCACCCTCGAGCGCCACTTCGGCCGGTGTCGCGAGCCCGCGGTTCTTTTTCGCTATCCGAAGGATTACGTGTTCAACGCTCTCTTTCCGCGATCCCGTTCTCGCGGCGCCTTCGGACTGATCGACATCGAGCCCGAGTCGCCGGAAGAATGCGCGGTCACCCGCATCGAGCGCCGCCTGGTATCGGTACTTCAGCCGGGCTTCGCGCACCTGGTCCGGAAGCGTAAACGCGTCGTACAACGTACCGAGGCCGAACAGGCCGCCGGTCAGGAAGTACAGGAGGCCGGTGCCGAACTTTCCGAGATAGAATCTATGCAGTCCGCAGACGCCGAAAAGCGACGGCAGCCAGAGTATATATGCCATGCGAACAGAAAGCACCTGTGTCAAACCTCCAAAAGAGCTCAATCAAATATAATGGTCATCGGAATCACTCACAAGTAGTTTACCGCTATCGGCGA
>SLAN01000038.1 GCA_007126865.1 Spirochaetales bacterium
GCGTACGATGTGTCGGACACCATCTATCAGATTCCGCTGCAGTTTCACGAACAGGACCTCGACGCGATCGTCTGCCGGAAACTCGCGATCGAGTGTAACGAAGCGTCGCTCGAACGCTGGCAGCACGTAGTGCGCGTATATCGCGAAGCGAGGGAAACGGTACGGATCGCGGTGGTCGGCAAGTACATCGAGCTCGCCGACGCGTATAAGTCGGTCGATGAGGCGCTGTTCCACGGAGGAATCGCAAACGGCGTACGCGTTACGCTTGTGAAGATAGATTCGGAACGGCTGGAGAAGACCGGCGGTATATCGGATGCTCTCGCGGACGTCCACGCGATTATCGTCCCCGGCGGATTCGGCGGTAGAGGTGTCGAAGGTATGGTCGCCACCGCCCGGTATGCCCGCGAGAACGATATCCCCTACTTCGGTATATGCCTCGGCATGCAGGTCATGGTTATCGAGTGGGCACGAAATGTGCTAGGCTTTACCGAGGCCGACAGCACCGAGTTCTCTCCAGAAACCGAGCATCCGGTAGTCAGTTTGCTCGAGGAGCAGATCGATGTGCGCAACTATGGTGGAACCATGCGCCTCGGAGCGAGCGATTCGATCCTGCATGAAGGCACGCGCCTGCGCGAAGCGTACGGCACCGGACGGGTCACCGAGCGGCATCGGCACCGGTACGAGGTATCGAACCGCTACCGCGAAAAACTTTCGGAGTCGGGGCTCAGACTGGCGAGCACGACCCCGGAGGGCACGCTCGTCGAGGCGGTGGAGTGGCCCGAGAGTCCGTGGGCGGTCGGAGTACAGTTCCACCCCGAGTTCGGTTCCCGGCCCACGCAGGTACATCCGCTATTCGACCGCTTTGTCGCGGCGGCGGTCGGTCGCCTGCGGCGAGCCGGAGACGGTGCTGTGGCACGAGCCGGCGAAGCGGTCGGTGACATCGCACCGGGAGGGGCACCCTGATTGCACGTCATGTGTCCGAGCGCCAACACCCGACGCGGGCGACCGCATCGCTCGATTCTGGTCTCCGCGGCGATTGTGTTCGTAGTCGTTGCCGCTTGCAGTCTCGAATATGGTGACGCCCGTATCGCCGAGGCAGTCCCCGACACGCTACCGAACGCGCGTATCGACGACTTTGTCCACACTGTGGTTCGGCGAGGGCGCAAGCAGTTTATCGTCCGTGCACAGACTGCGCTTCGCTACGACGACGCGGCCGAGCAGCAGTTGTACGATGTTTCCTTCGAAGAGTATGGTGCCGACGGCGAGGTCGTAGCGTACGGACGTGCGGCGTTCGCCCGATATTTCGACGACAGCGAGGATGTCGAGCTCTACGGGGAGATCGAATTCACCAGCGTGGTGGAGGAGGCGGTCATCACCGCCGAGTACTTATACTGGGATCGGGAGGAGAGGCTGCTGTTCGGATCGGAGGATCAGGCGGTTCACGTGCGGCAGGAGGACGGTACCGAGCTTTCCGGGTACGGCTTTCTGGCCGACATGAAGCTGCGCAATCTCACATTCGAACGCGAGATTCGCGGCCGCTACGTCGAATGAGGTACGAGATGCACCGGCGGGCCATTTTTCTGCGTTTACTGCCGACACTTCTGTTCGTGGCATTTTTCGCCGGACTCGGAATAGCGCCGCTCGCCGCGGATCTTCGGATCGAGGCTGATCGCTGGCGCTCGGTCTTCGCCGAAGGGCGCGAACGTACGGTGCTCTCGGGGAACGCACGGGTTGTTTCCGACCGCATAGATGTGCAGGCCGACGAAATCGAGCTATACGGAACCGACTACCGATATGTTCGTGCCTCAGGGAACCTCAGGATCGTGGAGCTCGAGCGAGATCTCGTGCTCACCGGCGGTTCGTTGTTCGTCGATCGCGATCGCGATCTGATCCGGGTCGAAGGAAGCGCGGAAATGGAAGACCGCGAGAACGAGATGATCGTTCGCGGCGGATTCATCGAGTATCAGGGCGAACGCGAGCTTACCATCGTGCAGATCGGTGTCCGAATACTGCGTGAAGATCTGGTGGCGCGGGCGGAGTTCGCCCGTTATCGAAGGGATGACGAGGTGCTGGAGCTGTCGGGGTTGCCGAGGATAGTATGGAAGGATGATGAGTACCGTGCCGCCCGCATCCTGGTCGACCTCGCTGCCGACGAAATAAGTCTGCGTGGAGATGTGCGCGCCGAGTTGCGCACCACCGACCCGGACGAGGATGCAGGGGCAGATGAGCCGGCGCCCGATGATGAACCGAGTCCTGACGCCGACGCGCCGGCGAACGACGGTTCCGAGCCCGAGGAGACGAATGGCGACTCTTGAGGCGAGAGGGCTCCGCAAGTCATTCGGGCGCAAGGAGGTCGTGCGCGGCGTCACGTTCCTGATGCAGAACGGCGAGATCGTCGGGTTTCTCGGTCCCAACGGCGCCGGAAAGACGACCGTCTTCTATATGATCGTCGGCTTCATCCGGCCGAGTCGCGGTGACGTATTCCTCGACAACCGCCGAATAACCCGCGAACCGATGTTTCGCCGGGCTCGTGCCGGAATTTCCTACCTTCCGCAGGAACCGTCGGTATTTCGCAAGTTGACCGTAGAAGACAACATCATGGCGATACTCGAAATGCGGCGCGACCTCACGCGGGCGCAGCAGCGCGCACAACTCGAGGAGCTTCTCGAGGAGCTCGGCATTACCCAGAATCGACGCCAACCGGCCTATACCCTCAGCGGCGGCGAGCGCCGGCGAACCGAGCTTGCGCGGAGTCTCGCCATCGAGCCGAGCTTTCTGCTGCTTGACGAGCCGTTCGCCGGGATCGATCCGATCGCAGTGTTCGAGATCAAACAGATTATCCGATCGCTGTCCGAGAAGGGGATCGGCGTGCTGCTCACCGACCACAACGTGCGAGACACCATGGAGATTACCAACCGTTCCTACATCATCAAGGATGGCGAAATCGTCGTCTCCGGTACGCGCGAGGAAATTACCGAGAACGAGGTTGCCCGGAGGGTCTATCTCGGCGAGAGCTTCCGACTCTAAGCCGCCCTTCGAACGGCCGCATCCAAGATTGACAAAGGCATAGCGCTGACTCAGTATAAAAGCACGGGCAGGCCCGTGTAAGGGAGAGAGGAGACGTGCAGCTTCAGAAGCCTGCGCTATCGCAGGAACAGAAACTGAAAATGAACCCGCAGCTCTACCAGAGCATTCA
>SLAN01000212.1 GCA_007126865.1 Spirochaetales bacterium
CTATCCCCGGTTGTACGATCCAGCGAATCGCTCAGCGGATTTCGATGAGCGGTTCGCTGTGTTCGGCAAAATCAAAGGAGACGGTGAACGGGCCCTCCGACGGAACCTCCTGCCCGAGCATTGCGAGATAGAGGCCCGAAACCGTGCGGATATCCGAATGCAGCTCACTCACCGACAGTTCGCCATGGGTCCTCACCGGTTCGAGAGATGGGTCGAGCGCAATCTGGAACGATCCGTCCACCTCTAACAACGGCGAAGCAAAACGGAAAGACTCCACTCTCACCGTCTCGGGGTCGAACGTGACGCGTATACCGCTGTCGTCGATCGACCAGTTGTCGAGGTCGGCAATCCATCCGTACTCGCCGAACGTACTCTGAAACGCTTCCAGTTCCGGGGCCACCTCTTCACTCACCTCTATACCGACCCCGGCGAGTCGACCCTCCAATTCGTGCAGATACTCCCAGGGCTCGAGTACGCCCCGGTCGAGCTCGGCGAGTGTCACATCGGCGGAGACAGAGTATCCTGCTTCGTCGATCCGCATCGTAAGCCCTGCTTCAGCATCGCTGAACCTGATGCCGGAGAGCGAACCATCGACCTCCGATACATGCACTGTTTCCGGCTCGTCGATGGTATCGAGCACCACACTTCCCCGGAATCCGACCGCGACTTCTTCGAAGCTCGCGTCTCTGCCCTGACGATCGTCGTTTGCCGAGCCACCGATGAGCGAGAGACGCACCCGCGTTATCTCCGTGCCCTCCAGATCCCAGGCCAGGCGCGCGAGCTCATCGGGAGCGAGATCGACCTGGAGTTCATTCATCTCGAGCCGTGAATGCGGATTCGGCGACCGAAGCGATACATCGAAGAAGCGGATACGCCCGAGAACCGCATTTACCTCGACGCCGGAATAGCTTATCTGCTCCTTCAGCTGCAGCTCCTCGATAGCGGTTCGAACCCGTTCTTCGACCTCCCGCTCGGCGTGGTTGTTGAGAAAGAGAGACCCGATATAGCCGCCGGCCACGAGGAGTACGAGAACCGAGGTTGCGATCGCAATCCTGCGGCGGCGCGTCGGATGCCGGACCCGTTCCCGTCCGGTTCGGGTCGCCGGTGTGCCGGAAGGTTGTGCGGTGGCATCTGCAGAAGGTACGTCAGCGGTCTCGCTATGGAAGGTACCGATGTCTGATCTGCCGGAAGCGCGCGACCCGATTGCCGCCTCCCGGTCTCCCTGAAGTGCGGAAAGCCGCTCCTTAAGCGCAGCCCGTTCACGGTCGATTTTCTTCGCGAGTCGCTCACGCTCACGTGTGTCGAGTTTGTCGCCCTTTGCCGCAAGCGCACTGCGCCACCGCTCGAGCCGTCTCAACCTCGCTTCCGCCTGCTGTCGCTCGCTGCCCCGCTCATCGCTCATCGGCTGTCCCCTGCCTGTGATTGATCAGCGATCAGAATAACGCATGGAACGCGGCCTCGCTACGTTCGCAGGCCCGCCGGCTGGTCGGTGAGTGTCGCGATAGGCGTGTCCGGCACTGGCGAGGCAGATCACTCGGTTCAAGTCCTGCCGGAAAAAAAAAAAAAAAAGCCGACCGGCGCCTGAAGGCACCGCTCGGCTTTTCTGGGCCCAGCAGGACTTGAACCTGCGACACGCGGATTATGAGTCCGCTGCTCTAACCAACTGAGCTATGAGCCCGGGGTGTTTCGGTGATTGGGAGGAGGGTAGCGACATGTGCTTGCCTCTGTCAAGATTACCGGGCCGATGTACCATCTGCCGCAGCTGTACCACGACATCCATCGCACCGTGGTCGAAGATCTCGACTTCTACCGACGGCTCGCAGACTCGTGCCGTCGGCCGGGGCGTACGGCGGAAGATCCGCCGGTCGCGGGCCACCATCCGCAGGCGCACGCGCACGGTGTGCGGGTGCTCGAGCTCGGCTGCGGCACCGGCCGCGTCGCGTCGGTGCTCGCCGCCGCCGGTCACGATGTCGTCGGTATCGACACGAGCGAGGAGATGCTTTCTTTCGCCGCGCGGCACGGCGCCGGTGATGCCGGTGAGAGTTGCGAAAGCCGCGGCGAGTGCGCTCCGATCGCGGCACTTGCGCCGAATCTGCGCCTCATCCGTGCGGACATGCGCGCCTTCGCGCTCGGCGAGCGATTCGATCTCATAATTCTCGGGCTGAACGGCGTGGGGCATCTCCACACCGATTCGGATCTCGCCGCCATGTTCGGCTGCGCCCGGCGTCACCTCGCCGCCGGCGGACTCCTCGTGCTGCATCTGTTTACCGGAGGCAGCGGCGTGGCGCCCGACGGCGGCGGTCTCGTCCAACGCGCGCTCGTACATTCAGGCGGGAGGGAGCTGTCGTGGTACGAGATGCGCACGATACGCGGAGGTGCTTCCGACCTCCGTTCGCAGCGGCATGAGCATCTTACCTGGTACTTCTTCGGCGACAAGCCGGATGCCGAGCCGGAGATTGTGTCGCTCGACCTGCGGATCCACAGCCCGGATCACCTCCGCGCTGTCGCGGCCGATGCGGGGCTCACACTGGTGCGTGGGCTCGCCGGATTCGACACAGCGCACGCCGAGTTGCCCGCCACGACGGCGTACAGTGCCCCGGCCGACGCGCTCGGCTCTGCACCCGCCGAATCACGCGCGATCACCGCGCCGGCCGATTCGCCGGACTGGATCGGCATGTGGGTGGGTAGAGCAGGGGACGGGTAGGTGTGTGCGCCGGACGACGTGTGGACCGGGTATTTCAACCGCGCATCCGCCCGCGCCGTGCCGGTCCGCCTGCATCTCCCGATCTACTGCGTTCGGCCGCCGAGATCGCGCACGTGAAGCACCGCACCCGACTCGAACTGTGGGGAGTGGACGTAAGCGACAATTCGCTCGGCGGAGAAGCGCGGTGTGTACAGCTTACCGCTCTCATATAACTCGACGAACGTGCCCCGGTCGGGCAACGCCGAATCATCCGACTCCCGCAGCGAGCGTTGCATATCGGTCGCCACCGTCCCCGGAGTAATCGCGATCGCTTCCACCGGATTCGGCCGGTCGCGTTGCTCCTCGGCAATGCAGCGGGTCAACATGTCGAGCCCTGCCTTGGATACACAGTAGCCGGCAACGCCGGTCATAGGCCGGTGCGCCAGTCCGGAGGTAATATTGATGATGATGCGTCGCCCCTCGGCGTCGCCGAACCGCTCGATAA